>CAYRYT010000010.1:0-26720 GCA_964428625.1 uncultured Oscillospiraceae bacterium
GGAAGTATTGTAAGCGTGGGTTTTGTGGTGGTATCTTTAACTATGGGAAAACCCATTTTCCCACTTGCTCACTGCCTGGAAGCTGACGCCCAGATACTGGGCCAGCACTTCCTGGGAAATGTTTCTCCCTTTGCGCAGGGAACGGATTTTTTCTCCCAATCGCAGATACATAATCAAATCTCCTTTTTGTTTCTTCGCTGCAGCTTACCTTCAGTATACCACAGGAACGGGATTTTGCAATCAAGCATCCTTTGAGAATGATTCTAACGCCGGTTGAACCGGCGTTTTGTTTTTCTTCTCTGCGATTCCGACAAAATAATTGGGAGGTCATGTTTTATACTATTCACAGCAAATTACCAAGGAGGCGCGCCTATGCAATTCACCAGTTTTCTGGAAGAAGGCCGGCTGACCGTGGCCCTGACAGGGGAGATCGATCATCACCGGGCCAAACAGTATATCCTTGCCATTGAGGGAAAGATCGATGCCTATATGCCCAAAACCTGCGTTTTGGATTTCCAGGAGGTATCCTTCGTGGATTCCTCGGGCATTGCCGTCGTGATCAATGCGCTGCGGGCCATGACCCGGATCGAGGGCAATCTGACCCTGACCGGTCTGGGCAGTCAGCCCATGAAGGTGTTCCGGGCATCGGGCATCGACAAATTGGTTCCCATCAAGGAGGCGGTATCATGAAATTTGAAAACCATATGACCCTGGAATTCCCCAGCCGATCCTGCAACGAGGCCTTTGCCCGCAGCTGTGTGGCCTGCTTTGCGGCTCAGCTGGATCCCACCCTGGAGGAGCTGGGGGATATCCGCACGGCGGTGTCCGAGGCGGTGACCAACTGCATCGTCCACGCCTATCCCCAGAGCTTGGGCACCGTGTATCTGCGCTGCCGGATCCTGAAAGACAATGTGCTGGATATCGTGGTCAAGGACAAGGGCGTGGGGATCTCGGATGTGGAGCAGGCCCGGCGACCTGCCTATACCACCGGAGGAAATGAGCGCAGTGGCATGGGCTTTACCATCATGGAGAGCTTCATGACCAGCCTCAGCGTCACCTCCCAGCCGGGAAAGGGGACAGTGGTACATATGCGCCGCCGGATCCAGCGCCGCCAATGAGCCGTACCGAGGAGCTCATTGCCAGAAGCCGGGCAGGGGATGCCGGGGCGGGGGAGATGCTTGTCCGGGAAAATGCCGGACTCATCTGGTCCGTAGCCCGTCGGTTTCTGGGCCGGGGGACGGAGCTGGAGGATCTGTACCAGCTGGGGTGTTTGGGCTTTCTGAAGGCGGTAGAGGGCTTTGACCCCCAATACGGCACCCAATTCTCCACCTATGCTGTGCCCAAGATTGCCGGAGAGATTCGGCGTTTCCTCCGGGATGACGGTGCGGTGAAGGTCTCCCGGTCCCTGAAGGAGCAGTCTGCCACCATCAAGGCCACCCGAAACCAGCTGACCGCCGCCCTGGGGCGGGAACCGACCTTGGGAGAGATCGGACGGCAGCTGGGGCTTACCCCGGAGGAAATTGCCCTGGCGGAGACGGCTACCGCCTCCACGGAGTCCATTCACGCCCAAACCGGAGAGGAGGGATTCTCCCTGGAACATATATTGACAGACACGGAATCGGAGGAGCGCCTGGTGGAGCGGATCGCCCTGAACCAGGCCATTACCCGTCTGCCCCAGCGGGAAGCGTTGGTCGTCCGCTTGCGGTATTTCCATGGCCTGACCCAGCAGCGGGTGGCAGCGGTGCTGGGGGTGAGCCAGGTTCAGATATCCCGGATCGAGAAAAAGGCCCTGGGGGAGCTGCGCCAGCTTCTGGAAGATGGGTAGGCCGGAAAATATTCCTTTACCTTTTTCGGAAAATGGAGTAAAATAAACTCATCACACATAGAGACAGGTGCTTTTATGACAGAACAAATGCAGCGCCGCTTCCTGGCGGCCAGGCAGAAGTATATTGCCTCCCATTTTCAGAACCTTAACGATATGCAGCGCCAGGCGGTGATGACCACGGAAGGGCCTTTGCTCCTCCTGGCCGGTGCCGGCAGCGGCAAGACTACGGTGCTCATCAACCGAATTGCCAATCTGATGCGCTTCGGCGCGGGCAGCGATTCCAACTGGATCCCGGACACGGTGACCCAGGAGGATGTAGCCTTCCTGGAGGAGCTCCAGGAACCCATGTCCGACTTTGACCGGCATATGGCCGATCATCTGTGCGCCGTGGAGCCTGCCGCCCCCTGGAGCATCATTGCCATCACCTTCACCAACAAGGCCGCCAACGAGCTGAAGGAGCGGCTGTGCGCCATGCTGGGCCCGGAGGCTCAGGATATCTGGGCCATGACCTTCCACGCAGCCTGCTGCCGGATCCTCCGCCGGGACTGCGAGCGTCTGGGCTACGGCCGGAGCTTTACCATCTACGACAGCGCCGACTCCGAGCGGATGATGAAGCAGATCATCAAGGATATGGGCCTGGACGACAAGACTTTCCCGGCAAAGTATGTCCTGAGCGCCATCAGCCGGGAGAAGGACAATATGGTCACCCCGGAGGAGCTGTTGGATGGGGCGGAGCGCACCGGTGACTACCGGGTGCTGCAAATCGCCAGGGCTTATGGGACTTATCAAACCCGGCTGAAAGAAAACAACGCCCTGGATTTTGATGATATTATTTTCCAAACCGTAAAGCTCCTCCAGGAGCACGAGGATGTCCGTGCCTTCTACCAGCGGAAATTCCGCTATGTCCTGGTGGACGAGTATCAGGACACCAACCATCTGCAATACCTGCTTACCTCTTTGCTGGCCGGCGGCCACGAGAATATCTGCGTGGTGGGCGACGACGACCAAAGTATCTACCGTTTCCGGGGTGCAACCATCGAGAATATCCTCTCCTTTGAACAGCAGTACCGTGGCTCCCGGATCATTCGTCTGGAGCAGAACTACCGTTCCACCCAGTCCATCCTTAACGCCGCCAACGCGGTGATCGCCCATAATCTGGGCCGGAAGGGGAAGAAGCTCTGGACCGCCAACCATTCCGGCGATCCCATCACCGTCTATGAGGCGGCGGACGAAGGGGCGGAGGCCAATTATGTGGCCGGACAGATCATTGCCAAGTCCCGGGGAAAGGGCTTCCACCAATATGCCATTCTCTACCGCACCAATGCCCAGTCCAACGCACTGGAATTTGCCCTGAAACGCAATGCCATTCCCTATCGGGTCATCGGCGGCACCCGGTTCTTTGACCGGGCGGAAATCAAAGATATGCTCAGCTATCTGTGCGTCATCAACAACCGGGCCGACGATCTGCGTCTGGGACGGATCATCAACAATCCCCCCCGGGGACTGGGGCCCAAGACCATCGAGACCGCCCAGCGCCTGGCCCAGGCGGAAGGCCGCCCCCTGTACAGCGTTGTGTCCGATCCCTACTCCTACGGGCCTCTGGAAAAGCCCGCTGCGAAGCTGATGCAGTTCTCCCTCCTGATCGAGGGCCTGGCCCAGCTTCTGGACGAGGGCATGAGCCTGCCGGACTTCTACGAGGAGGTCATGCTCCGCACCGGCTATATCGCCATGCTGGAGAGCAAGCCCACGGAGGAGAACAAGACCCGCCTGGAGAACATTCGAGAGTTGAAATCCAGCATCCAATCCTATTGCCAGCAGGCGCAGACACCCACCCTGGCAGGTTTCCTGGAGGAAATCGCCCTGTATACCGATCTGGAGCAGTACCAGGAGGGGGATGATGCGGTGGTGATGATGACCATGCACTCGGCCAAGGGCCTGGAATTCCCCCATGTTTTCCTGGTTGGCTTTGAGGACGGCCTGTTCCCCGGCCTGCGGGCCATCGGAGACCGGGAGGAGATGGAGGAGGAACGGCGGCTGTGCTATGTGGCCATCACCCGGGCCAAGGAGACACTGACCATCAGCTATGCCCGCCAGCGTATGCTCTATGGCCGGACCAACGCCGCTATGAAATCCCGGTTCCTGAGTGAGATCCCGGAAAACTGCGTGGTTCACAAGGGCGGCTACCAGCCCCGCCGGGAGACGGAGGGCTATGCCAGCCCCCGTATCCCCGGAATCGGCTACGGCGGTACCTACCCCAGAGGGAAAAAGGCATCGGAAGCCACCATTACCAGCACCGTTGCCGCCTCTGCCAAGGCAGCCCTTCCCGACCTGAACAAGGGGGATATGGTGGAGCACACCGCCTTTGGCCGGGGGCTGGTGCTGTCCGTGATGAAAATGGGAGGCGATGCCCTGCTGGAAATCGCCTTCGATGAGATCGGCACCAAAAAGCTCATGGCCAAAACCGCCGGCGCCCATATGAAAAAACTGTCATAAGTTCCGGCCCTTGTCATATACTGCCCCCGGGAGGGAGACTATGGGCAGATACATTGGCAGACTTTTGCGCCTGACCGCGGCGCTTAGCCTGGCGGTCCTGCTGGGCCTGGGGCTGTTCCGAAGCCGCTACCACGCGGCGATTCGGGATCTGGCCCAGACTCAGGTAAAAAACGCCACATCGGACCTGATCAACGATGCGGTGGATGAACAGATTGAAAAGGGAACCATTCAGTATGACCGGATGATCTACTTTGAAAAGGATCTGAACGGCCGAATCACCGCCCTGAAAACCAATATGAGCGAGGTAAACCGGCTCAAAACGGACATCCTCAACCTGATCAACGATGAGATCCTGGCCATGGATACCAGCGACCTGGGGATTCCCCTGGGCTCCCTGATCCTGCCGGAGCTGCTCGCCGGCCGGGGCCCGGAAATCCCCGTGCGGATCATTGCCATCCGCAATTCCGACGCATCCTTTCACAGCGATTTCTCCCAGGCTGGGATCAACCAGACCCGGCAGCAACTGACCATGGATGTATTGGTGGATGTGACCGTCCTGATTCTGGGGCAGACGGACAGCTTTACCGTCTCCACCCAGGTAGTGGTGGCCCAGACCGTGATCGTGGGGGATGTCCCCAACACTTATTTACAAACCGGAGGCATCAATGGAAACGAAAGATAGAATCCTGGCGCTGACTGAGCGCCTGAACCGGGCGAACTACCGGTATTATGTGCTGGATGACCCGGATATGCCTGATTTTGAGTACGACCGGCTCCTGCGGGAGTTGGAGGAGTTGGAACAAGCGAATCCGGCGCTGGCTAGCCCTGATTCCCCCACCCAGCGGGTAGGCGGTCAGGCCCTGAGCAAATTCGAGAAGGTGACCCACGCCGTGCCGCTGATGAGCCTGCAGGATTTGTTCTCCATGGAGGAGCTGGGGGCGTTTCTGGATAAGATCCAGCTGGATTATCCCGGCACGGAGTTCTCCCTGGAGCCCAAGATCGACGGTCTTTCCGTGGCCCTGGAATATGTGGACGGGAAGTTTGTCCGGGGTGCTACCCGGGGAGACGGTACGGTGGGGGAGGATGTGACCCAGAATCTGAAAACCATCCGTTCCATTCCCATGACCCTGGAAAACGCCCCAGCCCGATTGATCGTCCGGGGCGAGGTCTATATGCCCAAGAAAACCTTTGAAGCACTCAATGCTCAGCAGGAGGCCCAGGGGAAGCCCCTGTTCGCCAATCCCCGAAACGCTGCCGCAGGTTCTCTCCGGCAGCTGGATCCCAAGATCGCCGCTCAGCGGGGGCTGGATATTCTCGTGTTCAATATCCAGCTGGCAGAGGGTGTGACCTTCCGGACCCATGGCCAGGCACTGGATTATTTGCAGTCCCTGCGCTTCAAGGTCATTCCCCATGAAATTCTGACCACTACCCAGGAGATTCAGGCTGCCGTTGCCGCCATCAACGAAAACCGGGAAAGCCTTCCCTGTGACATTGACGGTGCGGTCATCAAGGTCAATGACCTTGCCCGGCGGGAGACCATGGGAGCCACCGCCAAATTCCCCCGGTGGGCCGCAGCCTACAAGTATCCCCCGGAAATCAAGGATACGGTGGTTGAGGAGATCGTGGTCCAGGTTGGGCGCACCGGTGTGCTGACTCCCAAGGCCGTGGTACGGCCGGTGCGGCTGGCAGGCACCACCGTGACCAATGCAACCCTCCACAACCAGGATTTTATCACCCAGCGGGATATCCGGGTGGGGGACACGGTGCGCATTCGCAAGGCCGGTGAGATCATTCCGGAGATTCTGGAAGTGGATCTGGCCAAGCGGCCGGCCCAAAGTGTGCCCTATCGCCTGCCCCAGATGTGTCCCGTGTGCGGTGCGCCGACGGTTCAGGATTCCGAAGGTGCTTTTCTGCGCTGCACCGGGGTGGAATGTCCCGCCCAGCTCAGCCGGAACATCGCCCATTTTGTCAGCCGGGATGCCATGGATATCGAAGGGCTGGGCTCCGCCATTGTGGACGCCCTCATTGAAAAAGGCTATGTCAGGTCCCCGGCGGATATCTACTACCTGACCCTGGAGCAGCTCCAGAGCCTGTGGCAAAAGGGCGGAAAAGCTGCTCAGAAGCTCCTGGCGGCGATTGAGGCCAGCAAGGCTCAGGATGTCTCCCGGCTGATTTACGCCCTGGGCATCCGCCAGGTGGGCGCCAAAACGGGAAAGATTTTGGCGGCGCAGTTTGGTTCCCTGGAGGAACTGATGGCCGCCTCTCAGGAGACCCTGACCCAAATCCCGGACATTGGCCAGATCACCGCCCAGTCCATCAGCCAGTGGTTCGCCCAACCCCAGTCCCGGCATATGGTGGAGCGTCTGCGGGCTGCAGGGGTTAATTTTGAGAGCCATCGGGAGATATCCGACAACCGGTTTGCCGGTATGACTTTCGTCCTCACCGGCGCGCTCAGCAAATTTACCCGGGAGGCAGCTACGGAGCAGATCGAGCGCTTCGGTGGGAAGGCCTCCGGTTCTGTATCCAAAAAGACCACCTATGTGGTCGTGGGAGAAAATGCAGGCTCCAAGGAGCGCAAGGCCCGGGAGCTGGGGATTCCCATCCTGTCGGAGGATGATTTCCTGGATATGATCCAGGGATAAGAGCTTCCCAAACGAGAAGATTTCAGGCGGTGTTTCCTTCCTGTGGGAGGAAACACCGCCTGGTTGATTGTCTTGGGTATATTACCGGATGAAATTGGTACGGATAACTTTTTCCCGAACGGGGAGGGGAACCGTATTCCCGGCGGCCTGGGCAGTTTTCAGAACATAGGCCATATTCACCGCCAGCGTCCGCATGGTCTGCAAGCCTTCCAGATCCTGGGCCACCTGTTGGGCATTGTCCCCATGGACCTGGTTCCAGTACTGGCTGGTGATCACCGGCATATTGGTCATCTGGAAGTACATATTCAGCCGCTGGAAAGCTGCCGTTGCGCCACCCCGGCGGCAGGATACCACTGCCGCGGCGGGCTTTCCCATGAGCTTCCGAGAGGAACTGCAGAACAGCCGGTCCATAAAGCACTGAAGCTGGCCGCAGGGGCCGCCATAGTAGGTAGGCGCACCAAATACGAAGGCATCAAATTCATCCAGACGCTTGCCGATCTCCGTCACGCCATCCTGGAGGACGCAGCCATCCGTCCGGCGGCATCCGCCGCAGGCAATGCAACCGGAGATGGGCTTGGTGCCGATCCAATAGTGTTCCGATTCAATGCCCTGGCGGGCCAGTTCCCGGGATACTTCTTCCAGAGCCGTAGCGGTGCAACCCTGGGAATGGGGGCTGCCGTTGACCAGTAATACTTTCATGGGAAATCCCTCCTTTGATGCTTCCTATTGTACCCGGAGGGAGGGGTACTGTCAAGAAAAACGCCCCCGAAAAAAAAGATCGAAAAAAACTTAAAAAAGTCCTTGACAAGTTACACCATTTGTTGTATTATATCTGAGCTGGCCAACGAGGCAAGCACATGGAGAAGTCGCGTAGCTGGCCGAGCGCGCACGATTGGAAATCGTGTATACCCCAAAAGGGTATCGAGGGTTCAAATCCCTCCTTCTCCGCCAACGAAACACCCCTTGTCAATTGACGAGGGGTGTTTTTTGTATTCTTTTAAGTTCATGACAGCGGAAAAACAGCAGTTGACATTTCAACCAAAATGTGGTATCCTGTCACCATGTTGAGTTCTCAACATTTTAGGAGGCCCATAACCATGGAACAGCGTTTTGAAACCTTTACCGTGCTGATCAACCGGATCAGCCGCAACATCCGGAAAATCAAAAATCAGGAAATGGCTGCCTACGACCTGCGGAGCATCCATGTCTCCTGCCTGTACTATCTCTATACCGGGAAGGCCCACACGGCCACGGAGCTTTGCGACCGGTGCGAGGAGGACAAGGCAACCATTTCCCGGAGCCTGGATTACCTGGAATCCCAGGGCTACCTGCTGCCCAACACCGACCCCGCCAGAAGATACAAGATCACCCTTGCGCTGACGGAGAAGGGAAGGGCTGTGGGAAAAAAAATTGCCGATAAGATCGACCTGGTTCTGGATGAGATTGGCCAGGGCCTGACGGAGGCGGAGCGGGTTGCCCTTTACCGCAGCCTGACCATTGTCAGCGACAGCCTGGATGCTGTCGCCCGGAAGAAGCACGAATGAAGGAGGTAACCATGTTTTTTGCGAAATCCCTGTTTTGCCGCGGGTTTCAGGCGGCACTTCGTATATCGATGCCCTTTCAGCCATACAGAGAGCCGGAGGTTCTGCCGTCCTGGGAAGACCTTGGGCATGTGTTAAAAGAGGAAGCGATACAAATGGTTCTGATTGTGACAGGCAACAGGATCCTGGGCAATGGCCTGGTTGCACCGCTGAAGACAGTGCTGACGGAGCATCATGTGGCATACACAATTTTCTCCGAGACCCTGCCAAATCCCACGGAGGAAAATGTAGAGACCGCCCTGGCGCAGTATCACAGGCACAACTGTGACTGCCTCATTGCCATCGGCGGCGGTTCCCCCATGGACTGTGCAAAGGCTGTCGGTGCAAGAGTGGCCTATCCGAACAAAACAATCGGACAGATGAAGGGCCTTCTGGGTGTCCTGAGAAAAATCCCAACCCTCATCGCCATTCCCACCACCGCCGGCACCGGAAGCGAGGCTACCCTGGCAGCGGTGATTACCGACAGTATCAGCCACCGCAAGTATGCGCTGATGAGCTATCCGCTGATTCCCCGCTATGCCTTGCTGGATGCAGCCCTTACCTACTCCCTGCCTACCGGCATGACCGCCACAACAGGAATGGATGCCCTGACCCATGCGGTAGAGGCCTACATCGGTCACTATGCCACCAGACAGACCCGTGTCCTGGCGCTGGAGGCTGTTAAGCTGATTTTTGACAACATTGAGATTGCCTGTACCGACAGCCATAACCACCGGGCCCGTGAGAATATGCTTCACGCTGCATATAAGGCGGGCGTTGCCTTCTCCCAATCCTCCGTGGGATATATCCATGCCATTGCCCATTCCCTTGGTGGCCAGTACGGAACGCCCCATGGGCTTGCCAATGCAGTTCTCATGCCCTATGTGCTGGAATCCTACGGAAAAAGCGCCTATAATAAGCTGCACCAGCTGGGGATCGCGGCTGGTGTCTGCGGCGAGCACGACAGCCCCGAGGCTGGCGCAAAGGCATTCATTCGTACGATCCGGGAATTAAACAGCAGAATTGGCATCCCGGAAACGCTGCCCGGTATCCAGGAAGCGGATATTCCCATGATGGCAAAGCACGCGGAGCAGGAGGCAAATCCCCTGTATCCGGTGCCAAAGCTCATGACAGCAAAGGAACTGGAAGCATTCTACCACCAGGTGGCAGACTGGCGTTGACCCCAGGACAAAAGGGAAGATGTCTTTTCTTGTTTTCCAAAAACTCCCCCAATTCAAGACCCAAAGGACGGATCAATTATGCGTACAAGAATCATTGTAGACTCCACGGCAGACCTGATGCCGGAAATTCAGGAACGGGTCCATACCGTTCCCCTGACTCTTCGCTTCGGCGAAGAAGAATACATCGACGGTGTTACCATCGACAAGAAAAGCTTCTATGAAAAGCTGGTGGAAAGTGATGTCCTGCCCACCACCAGCCAGGCGACCCCCGATGCCTTTATCCAGGAATTCGAAAAAGCCCGGGAAGCCGGAGAGGCAGCCGTGGTAATCACCCTGGCCTCCCAGTTCTCCGGTACTTACCAAAGCGCCATGATCGCCGCCCAGGAGTATGAAAACATCTATGTGGTGGACAGTGGCAGCGCCGCCATGGGCAGCGGGATTCTGGTGGAGCTGGCTTTGGGTCTGCTGGATGCGGGCAAATCCCCGGAGGAAATTGTCAAAGTCCTGGAAGATGAGAAGAAGAACATCATCATCGTGGCTCTGGTGGATACGCTGGAGTATCTGAAGCGGGGCGGCCGGGTATCCAAGACTCTGGCCTTCGCCGGTGGTGTTCTGAACATCAAACCGGTGCTTTCCGTCGTCAACGGCCAAATCGAGATGCTAGGCAAGGCCCGGGGCTCCAAAATGGGCAATAATCTGCTGGTCAAGGAGATCGAGAAGGCCGGCGGTGTGGACTTCCGGAAGCCTGTCCTCCTGGGCTACAGCGGCATTTCCGATGCCCTGCTGCAAAAATATATTCAGGACAGCCGCCAGATCTGGGAAGGCAACCTCCCGGAAGTGCGCTATACCACCGTGGGCAGCGTCATCGGCACCCATGCCGGTCCCGGTGCCGTAGTCGTCGCCTTTTTCAAAAACGCCTGAACCCAATATTGGACAGAATAAGACCGCCAGTTTCTCGCAATTTGCGAAAGGCAGGCGGTCTTTTTGGATAGTTTCAGCGGTGTATCAGCCCTCCTGCTCCTCCAGACGGCCGGAATGGAGGGACCAGAAGTAATCGGTGCGGTAGGCGGAAAGACACCCCGCCGGGACAAGGACCCGGGCGGAGGTTCCATTCAGCAGCCCCTGGCCCACGGAACAGGCGGAAGGGAATTGCTGGCGCAGGAGAATTTGGGTCAGGGCTTCACAGCCACGGAAGGCTCCGTCTTCCACGACCCGGATATTTTCCGGAATGACGATCTGCTCCACCACGGGACAATCCCGGAAGGCATCGGCCCCAATGGCCGTAACCGGCAGTCCCTGCCAGGTGCCGGGAACCACCAGACGGGTCTTTTCCTGCCCGGCGGGGGTCACGGAAAGAATTTCCCAGCTGTCCCCGGTCTGCCGGTATAGGAAACAGGCCCCATCCCGGTCATCCCCCGGAGTGACCGGAAGACTGACCGGGTCCGGCATGGCGGGCAGGGGGATCTCCGTGGGGGAGGCATCGCCCAGAATGGCCTTGATGCCCCGGATCAGCTGGCGGGTATAGACCACCTTGCCGCAGGTATTCAAGTGAAAATTGGTATCATAAAACCACCCGGATTTCAGAATAAACTGCTCCGGGTCTCCCAGAATGGGAATGTCCAGCTTCTGCGCCAGGGCATCATAAAATCCGGCGGCATCCCCATTCCCTTCGACAGCGGCGGCATTAATGGGGCATAGGCCGTAGCAGACCCGGGCACCGAGGCTTTCCCCATAGGCGGCAAATTCCCGCACCGCCGTCAGGAATTCCGGCGTGACCATTTCCTCATCAAAGCGAATAGGGGTATTGGGATCCAGACCGGAGACCATCACATTGCCATGGCAACGGGCATTTTCCAGATCCCCCCAGGCATTGAAGGAAGCCCGGGAATAGACACCCTCCGTCTGGGGAAGGCTCTGCTTCAGGTGGTAACCCATCTTTCCCCCGGCAAAGGCCGGGAATGCTGCCGCCAGCTGTTCCCAATACCGGCTGCTCAGCCGGGTCAGGAGGGAGAATTCCCCGTCCAGGGCCTGCCACATCCGTTCCGGGTCAAAAAAGTCGGAAAGGGTCTGCGTCTGCTGCTCCGGCACCAGGATCACCAGATCCCCCGGACGGAGAGATTCCCGGGCCAGGTCCATCATGACGGTGGTACCCAGGGCGGCATACATTCCGAAATTCACCACATGATAGTCCGGTAACTGCTCCTCGATCAGAGCGCTGTCCACCCCGAAGGCCAGGGCGCTGCCTCCTACCAGGATGATCCGGGGTCCAGGTGTCTCATCCAGGAGGCGAACCTTATATTTCAGTTCCCCGAGATAGGTGTCATCATACACTGGCGGGGTCAGGAAGCCCCAGCACACCAGCGTCACCGGAATGACGGCAGCCAGCGCCAGAGTCAGGAGAATGGTAAGAATGGTTTTCTTCATAGGCTCAGAATTGGAAGTAGAGGAAGGCATTCTGGCCATCTCCCCGGAGAGCGATGAGCCAGGCCAGAGCAATGGCGGTGAACAAATACAGGCCCGTCAGGACGGCTTGTGGGCCCTGGGGGCGCTTTTTCGGGAGGACAGCAAGACAGATAAGGCCCGCAGCCCCCGGGAGCAGCTGGGAAATGGGGTAGCGGAGCAGGGTATCCGGGGACCAGCCGGTGGCGATCCGGCTCAGAAGGGTCCAGGCATCGGCCATGGTGGCCGCCCGGAAGAACAGCCAGGTGATCCCCACCAGCAGAAAGGTCCGTATCCGGGCTATCCAGGGCTTAGTTTTGGACTGGGGATGATGGCGGCACCAGATCAGGGAGGCTATCTGATACATCCCGTGAAGCCCGCCCCAAATCACAAAGTGCCAATCCGCGCCATGCCACAATCCGCTGAGGAGAAAAACGATCAGGATATTCCGGGCTTGGCAGACCGGCCCCCGCCGGTTTCCTCCCAGGGGAATATAGACATAGTCCGTGAACCACTGGGTCAGGCTGATGTGCCACCGCCGCCAAAAATCCCGAACGGAACAGGCCTGGTAGGGTTCCCGGAAATTTTCCATCAGCTCTACCCCCAGCAGGGAGGCACTGCCCCGGGCAATATCCGTATAGCCGGAAAAATCGCAGTAGATCTGGATCCCGAACAGCAGGCATCCCGCCAGAATTTCCGGGCCCAGGGCCAGCTCGGGGTTCTGGAATATGGGGTCGATCAGCCTAGCCAGAGGGTCTGCCACCAGCAGCTTCTTGAAATAGCCCCGCAGCAGCAGCCACAGGCCGGTCTGCAAATGGGCGGGGGTAAGCTGACGGCGGGCCTTCAGCTGGGGCAGGAGATTCCGGGGCCGCTCGATGGGCCCGGCCACCAGCTGGGGAAAGAAGGCAACAAACAGCGCATACCACAAAAAGCGTTCCTCCACCGCAATGGTGCCCCGGTAGACATCGATGACATAGCTCAGGGTCTGGAAGGTGTAAAAGGAGATCCCCACAGGCAGGAGAATAGAAAAGGGGAGGGACAGCCCCAGGGTTCGGCAGAAGAAGCCGGTATATTTGAAAAATGCCAGGGTTCCCAGGCAGATTGCCAGGGTAAGGATCAGGAGGCCTTTCTTCCCCCGTGGGGATGCGGCCCGGGCAATGCCCCCGGCGCACCGCCAGGACACCCAGGTGACAGCCACCAGCAGCAGGCCGGTTCCCGGATTCCAGCAGAAATAGAAGCCCCAGCTGGCAGCCAGGAGGAGCCAGGGACGCAGACCCTGGGGCAGGAGCCAGTGCCCCACGCATACCAGAGGCAGAAACAGCAGGTAAGCGGTGGTGTTAAAGTCCATCCCGGTCACCTCCCAGTTGGCCCAGGGCCAAGGCGGCGGGCAAAAGGGTCATCGTCACCAACTGCTCCAAGTCCGCCCCGGAGGCCAGGTGAAGGAGGAACCAGAGTGAAAAGACAATGCCCCCGGGAATGGCCCAGGCAGGTGCTTTTCGTCCCCGGGCCAGGAGCGTCAGACCCAGGCAAAGCAGATACAGGGCCCAATGGAGCCCGGGTGCGAGCAAGATGGGAACCATAGTTTCCTCCCGTTCAGACAGCTTTCCCGTCCTCGGGGAGGGGAAGCAGAATATTCAGGCAGAACAGGCCATCCTGGGCCCGGATCTGCAGATCCCCGCCATAGCGGGCAACGATATGGCGGATGCTGGCCATGCCAAAGCCATGGCACTGCTTATCCGCCTTGGTGGTGCGGGGGATCCCCCCGTCCATGGAAAGGGTTCCCTGATAGGGATTTTCCACATGGATCGCCACCATTTTCCCGGCATGGCGAATGGAAAGGTGGATGAAACGCTGCTCCGCAGGCAGCTGCTCCGTGGCCTCCATGGCATTGTCCAGGGCATTGCCGAAGAGAGAATAGATATCCATGACCCGCATGGCGTTCAGGTAACGCCCATCCGTCATGGCGGTGAGTTGTATCCCCTTGGACAGGCAGTGCAGCCGCTTGTCCATCAGGATCACATCCAGAGTCTCATTGCCCGTGTGAATGGTGGTGTTGTAGAGATTGACAGAGGCCTCCAGCTCCTCCAGATAGGCGGGATCCACCTGCTGGTGTCTCCCCAGGGAGCGGATCTGGTGCTTCAGATCGTGGCATTTGATATTGATGGCTTCCAGGTTTTCCTTGGTCAGCTGGTACTGCTTCTGCTCCTGAAGCCAGAGCTTCTGCAGGATCGCCGCCCGGGCGCTTTCCTGGGCGGCGCGGAGCATGATGATCTGCACCAGGAGCATGGAAAGATAGTATACGATCTCCCCCAAATTCAGAAGGGTGTAGGAAAGCAGACTCACCTGGGCCATCCAGGCACTTTCAAAGTAGAAAATCGGGGTGAGGATGCTCACCACCAGCAGCAGGAGCAGAGCATTGGAGGCGGGGATCTCACTGCCCTCCAGCTGGGCCATCACCCGGCCGACGGTGGCATAGATCGCCAGGTACATCCCGGCGCAAATGCCGCAGTACAGGCAAATATGGGACAATGTCCCCTCCGCCAGGAAGGGAGCCAGGCCGGGCAGGCATCTGCCCAGAGAGGTGAGGATGATAATGGCCCGATCCGCAATATACCAGGTCATAAACCCAGAGCCGAAGTAGAACAGCAGGGTCCAAAAGCTGGCGGCATAGCACATTCTCAGCCAGCCCAGCAGCCCCAGGAGCAAAACAGCGCTGAGGAGGATCTCCCACAGCAGGCTCCCGTCCCAGATCCGGGCAAAGGCAAGGCACAGAGCAAGCATCCCGACGATCCCCCCCAGTGCCCGGGGCCAAAACCCATCCCGCCGGGGGCAGCCCCGGGCAAAGAGCATGGTAGAAAAGAAAAAAGCGGCAAAAATATTAATAAAATAAACAGAATCCAGGAATTTCCCAAGGATTTCAGAGGACATGGCAGTTTCCTCCCGGTGGTTATCGATTGGTCAGGTAGTCGGTGACCCGCTGGTAGAAGGCCCTCCGGCGGCGCTGGCTGATGGGAAGACGCTCCCCGGCAACCTCCACGGTATCCCCCAGCACCTGCTGGACATGGCGCAGGTTCACCAGGTATGCGCTGCTGCACCGGTAGAAATGCCAGGGCTCCAGCTCCTTCTCCACCTGGGTGAGCTTCCCCCAGGCCTCCAGAGGGCCCTGGGCGGTGTGATATACCAGCAGATGATCCTGAACCTGAACATAGTAAATCTGGGAAATGGGCAGGCGCAGAATCCGGGAGGCGGAGCGCACCACCACTTCCTTCTCCCGGTTTTGGGCGATGACCCCCAGCGCCTTGCCCATCATGGCCTTGAAGCGGTAATAATTGATAGGCTTCACCACAAAGTCCAACGCATCCACCTGGTAGCCCTCCACGGCAAACTGCTCCATGTTGGTGATGAAAACCAGGGCGACCGTGGGGTCTATGGCCCGCAACCGCCGGGCGATCTCCATGACGTTGAAAGGGGGGAGCTGGATGTCCAGGAACACCAGGTCATACTCCCCGGTGTAATGCGCCAGGAAGGCCATGGGCCCGGCAAACTGGCAGATGCGGAACTGCCGGTTTTGCTCCTGGCTGTAGCGGTCCACATAAGCCTGGATCTGGGCCCGGTCCGCTTCCTGATCCTCGATAATGGCAATGGTGTACATAGCCGGCCTCCTTTCCTGGAAACATAGCGGTTTTTTACATTATACCACAGCCCCGCCGGGGATTCAAATGCAGTTACGGAAAAAAGGGGAACGGATACGAAATCTCCGTTGCAATTCTGGAAGGGTGTGGTAAACTGAAAGAAAACGGACAAAGGAGAAGGAACCATGAAGCGACTTGCATTTTCCCAGGGCTGGACCTGCCGCCATCTGGATGCCCCCGGCCCGGGGGCTGCTGTGACCATTCCCCACGATGCCATGCTGGCCGAGCCCCGCAGCGAATTGGCCGCCAGCGGCATCAACGGTGCCTGGTTTAATGGCCACGACTATCTCTATGAAAAACACTTTACCCCCGGTTCGGAGCTGGCGGATAAGAAGCTGGTACTGGAATTCGAGGGCGTCTACCGCAAGGCGGAAGTATCTGTCAACGGGCAGAAGCTGGCCTTCCGTCCCTACGGTTACACCAATTTCTATGTGGATGTGAGCGATCATCTGAAAATCGGGCAGGATAACCTGATTCAGGTCATCGCCCGCAACGCGGACCAGCCCAATTCCCGCTGGTATTCCGGTGCGGGAATTTATCGACCCGTCAACCTGTGGGTCGGTGAAAGTGCGCATATTCTGATGAACGGCGTTCGGGTCCGCACCCTGTCCACCAATCCTGCAAAGGTGGAAATTTCCGTCAAGACCTCCGGTAGGGGACGGGTTTATGTGGATATTATGGATGGGGAAGGGGTCATTGCCAGCCGGGAGCAGGAAACGGATGGGCAGATTTCCATGAATATGGCGCTTCCAGAGGCCAAGCTGTGGAGTCCCGATACCCCCAACCTCTACACCTGCCGTGTCCGCTATGGCCAGGATGAGGAAACCGTGACCTTCGGTGTCCGGAGCCTCACCTGGGGCAAGGACGGCATCCTGATCAACGGCAAGCGGGTCATCCTCCGGGGTGCCTGTATCCACCACGATAACGGCGTGCTGGGTGCTGCCTGCTGGTATGACGCGGTGGAGCGGAAGATCCGTCTGCTGAAAGAAAACGGCTACAATGCTGTCCGCAGCGCCCATAATCCCTGCTCCAAGGCCCTTCTGGATGTATGTGATAAACTGGGTGTGCTGGTGATGGACGAGTATATCGACCATTGGTACATCCACAAGACCGAATATGACTATGTAAATTACTTCGCTGAGTGG
Source organism: uncultured Oscillospiraceae bacterium (assembly GCA_964428625.1). Taxonomy (GTDB): domain Bacteria; phylum Bacillota; class Clostridia; order Oscillospirales; family Oscillospiraceae; genus Faecousia. The sequence goes on from CAYRYT010000010.1 coordinate 16,998, forward strand.
TGGAAGCAGGATATGCTTGATATGGTCGAGAAAGATTATAACCATCCCAGCGTGATTCTCTACTCCACCGGCAATGAGGTCAGTGAGACCGCCCAGGCCAGGGGCATTGCCCTGACCAAGGAGATGACGGACTACCTCCACGAGCTGGACGGCACCCGGCCTGTGACCTGCGGCGTGAATATCTTCTTTAATTTCCTCAGCTCCGTGGGCTTTGGCGTTTACAGCGATGACAAGGCCAAAAAAGAGGCGGAACGGGCAGAAAAGGCCCGGGCCTCGGGCAAGCAGGCCAAGAAGGCCAGCGCTGTGGGCAGTGAATTCTTCAATAATCTGGCTGGCCTCCTGGGAGACGAATTCATAAAACGGGGGGCAACCCTGCCCTTCTGCGATTGGAAGACCCGGGATGCCTTCGCCAATATGGATATTGCCGGGTATAACTATGGCATTTACCGCTATGGCCACGACCTGAAAAAGTACCCGGAACGGCTGATCCTGGGCAGCGAAACCTTCTGCAAGGATGCCTATCGTTTCTGGGAGCAGGCAAAGACGGAGCCCCGGCTAGTGGGCGATTTTGTCTGGGCCGGTATGGACTACCTGGGGGAAGTGGGCATCGGCAGCTGGGAATATGGGGATTACGCCCCCCGGTTCGACAATGGCCCGGGCTGGATCTCCGCCGGCAGCGGCCGCATCGATCTGACCGGAAAGCCCCTGGGGGAAGCTCTCTATACCCGGGTGGCCTTCGAGCAGGAAACTGGACCCAGGATCGCCGTGTGCCCCGTGAACCATACCCAGGATACTCATTCTCCCTCCGCCTGGAAAATGTCCAACGCCATGGAATCCTGGAACTGGGAGGGCTGTGACGGAAAACCTGCCAATGTGGAGGTCTATGCCCGGGCAGCCAGCGTAGCCCTTTTTGTCAATGATGTGCAAGTCGGTAGGAAAGAGCTGAAAAACGACTGCATTGCCAAGTTCCGTTGCGAATACCGGTGGGGCAAAATCGAAGCAGTGTCCTACGATGAAACGGGCAGGGAGATTGGCCGAAACTGCCTGCGCAGTGCCGGGCCCGAAACCTGTCTCCGGGCCGATCCGGAGCAGCCCACGGTGAAACTTGGCGGCCTGGCATTTATTCGGCTAAAGTACACCGACGGTGCGGGCATCCCCAAGCCCCTGTGCCGGGGGAAGGTGAAGGTGGAGGTCACCGGCGGCAAGCTGCTGGGCCTGGGCAGCGCCTGCCCTTACTACGATCCTGCCATGTCCTATTTGGACGCTGTGACGGATACCTACTACGGAGAGGCCCTGGCCGTGATCCAGGGTGGTGACCGGGGAACGGTAACGGTCAAAATCACCGACGGCAAGCACGCCGGGGAAGTACAGATCCCCATTGCATAAGAGAAACCCCTGCCTGAACATGGCGTTCAGGCAGGGGTTTTGTCAGATTATACTGAATCGCTCCCATGAAAGGATGCCGTTTTTCATGCCTTCCAGATCCAGCACGCCCTGGGCAAAGCCCTTGCGCACCAGCTCCTCCGGGAGGTATTCATCGTACTTGTCAAAAAGGGGCAGCTCCTTGGGGTAGATCAGCTCCATGGGATCCAGGGGCTTGCGGATCTCCTCCAGAAGGATGCGGTAGAACTCTCCCTCGCTGACACCCAGGGTAAACTGCATATAGTAGGGCCTGGCGGAATCAAAATGCTTTAACCCCAGCCTGTCCCCGCAGCGGATCCTCAGAAACCGTTCCAGGGCGAGAAAGGCATAGGTTCCCATCCAAGGAAGCAGGCACCACATCTTCCCGCCCAGCGGGATCAGAGGCCGTTCCGTAACGCCGGAATGGCGGGCTGTATACCGGGCCTGATCCAGCCGAGCAAGGGCATTGGCCATGAGATAGGGGTAGCGGGTATCCTCCAGGAGGACCCGGCGCATCCGCTGCAGAATCTTGGTGTGCAGATCCCCGGGGCATTCCCCGAAATAAGCGGGGACCCGGCCCTTCACAGGCTGGCAGTAGACCAGATGGCGCCGATGATCCACATCCAGCACCTCCCAGACATGACCGGCAATGGCCAGCTTTTCTCCCACCGGCAGGGGCAGGCACACGGTACCCAGCTCCTGGGATTCACTGCGCACGGTGTACTCCTCGCTTTCCACGAAAACCCCGTAAAACCGGAAGGAATTGATGACCCTTTCCCCGGCGATTCCCACGATCAGGCCGCCCTGCTCCGTCCGCTGGATATGGTCGGTCTGGATCAAATGCCGCAGCAGGCACTTATAATCCTCCTGGGTGACCCGGTGGAAGTAGGGAAGGGGCAGGATCCGGTCTGCCAGAGCTTTGGGGGACAGTTCCCCGCAGGAGGCCAGGGTGGACATGGTCTGGTGATACACCAGGCTGTAGGGCAGCCGGTCCAGGCGGGGCGGCTCGCACCACCGCTCCTCCAGATACAACTGGATCAGGGAAATGCCCTGCAAGAGCTTCCAGGGGATGGTGGAGGGGAGCATGGCCCGGGGTTCCGGGGGATCCTCCTGAATGACGAACCACAAATCCGCAGGCAGCTCCCGGCGGCCGGTACGGCCCATGCGCTGGAGGAAGGAGGATACCGTCCAGGGAGCGTCGATTTGAAACGCCCGTTCCAGCCGTCCGATGTCGATACCCAATTCCAAAGTGGCAGTGGTAACCGTGGTGCAGGCCTGGGTGTCGTCCTTCATCACTGCCTCCGCCGTCTCCCGGTAGGCAGTGGACAGGTTGCCATGGTGGATAAGGAACCGGTCCGGCTCTCCCTGGCGCTCGCAATACTGGCGCAGGGTCGTGGTCACCGTTTCGCATTCTTCCCGGGAATTGACGAATACCAGGGACTTCTTCCCCCGGGTATGCTCGTAGATATATCCGATCCCAGGATCCGCACCCTGGGGCGCTTCATCAGTCTTTTCTTCCAGCACCGGCTGGGCGTTTTCTATGGTTTTGCCTTCGGCGGCCTGAGCATCCTGGACATAGAAATGCTCCATGCTCAGCCGCCATTTGCTGCCTTTGGCCTGGATCTGGGGGATCACCGTTTTCCTGCCGGTACCCATGGCCAGGAATTCCCCCGTTCCCTCCGGGTCTCCGATGGTGGCGGACAGGCCGATCCGTCGGGGATTGACCCCTGCCAGGCGGCTGAGGCGTTCGATCAGGCACAGTGTCTGCCCACCCCGATCCCCCCGGAGGAGAGAATGAACCTCGTCGATCACCACAAACCGCAGGTCACCAAAGAGCTTGGGGATCGCCGCGTGCTTGCGCAGGAGCATGGCCTCCAGGGATTCGGGAGTAATCTGTAAGATGCCAGAGGGATGCTTCATCAGCCGGGCCTTGTGACTCTGGGCCACATCGCCATGCCAGTGCCATACCGGAATATCCCCCTCCTCACACAGCTCCGTCAACCGGCTGAACTGGTCGTTGATCAGGGCTTTCAGGGGCCCGATGTAGATACAGCCCACGGAAGCGGGGGGGATCCTCCGCCAGGAGGGTGAGGATGGGGAAGAAGGCAGCCTCCGTTTTTCCCGAAGCGGTGGAAGCGGTGAGCAGCACATGATCTTCCGTATTGAAAATGGCATCCGCCGCAACCTGGATGGCCCGGAGGTTTTCCCAGTGGTTGCGGTAGATATAGTCCTGGACAAAGGGGGCGTATCGGTCGAATGCAGACATAAGCTACCTCTTACAGTTCGAATTCGGCGTAGGCATCCTGGGTATTTTCCGCCATGACAGCATTTTGGGCATAGGTGAACTTGTCGCTGCCCAGCAGCTCCCGCACCTTCACCCGGGGATTCTGGAACACGATATCCAGCACCTCTATGAAGTCCCGGATCACCTCCCGGGGGGTAATGTGGCTGTCCGCGCCGATCCGGGAGAATTCGATCTCAATAAAATCCACCATATCCTGCTGGGTGACGATCTGCTTGTACTCGTACAGCCCTGCATGGATATCCGCCAGCTTCTCGATGAGAATGAGCATTTCCTCGTTGGTCAGGGGGAGCAGCCGGATCACCGGGGAGAGAAGATCCTTGTGGTTGCCGGAGAAATGCCCCTCTGCCAGCCGGGAGCGGAGGGCCTCGTAGCTGTAGACACCCCGACGGGGATCCTCCATGCACTGGGGCGTACCGCAGAGAATGAAGCCGATGTGCTGGGCCTTGCCCTGCATGGCATCGTTGTACATGGTCAGGATCTTCTCGTAGTTATACTGCCGGGTGATGGCATTGGGGATCTTATAGATATTCACCAGCTCATCGATGAGCACCAGCATACCGGCATAGCCCGCCTGCTTCAAGAAGGCGGCAAATAGTTTCAGATATTCATACCAGTCGTCATCGGTAATGACGATATTGACCCCCAGCTCCTGCCGGGCTTCGGTCTTGGTGTTGTATTCACCCCGGAACCATTTCAAAACCTTGGCCTTGATCTCGTCGTCCCCGGCAATATGGGCCTGGTAGTAGCGGGTGAGGAGCCGGGCAAAGTCAAAGCCGTGGACCATTTCGTTAAGGGAATAGATCACGGCGGAGATTTTCCGCTCCACTTCCTGTGCCAGAGCCGGATCTGTCACGGAAAGGCCCGTCTGTGTCACGACCTCCTGCTGTACATTGCTGATCCACCGGTCCAGGATCAGGCTCAGAGCACCGCCCTCGGGCTTGGTCTTGGTGGACATATTCCGCACCAGCTCCTTATAGGTCGCAAGGCCCTGCCCCCGGGTACCCTGAAGCCGGCGCTCCGGGGAAAGGTCCGCATCCAACACGACGAAGTTCTTGGCCATGACATAGTTGCGGATGGTCTGAAGCAGAAAACTCTTGCCACTGCCGTATTTGCCGACGATGAACCGAAAGGAGGCTCCGCCATCGGCAATGATATCCACATCCCGCAGCAGGGCGTCGATCTCCTGGGTTCGTCCCACCGTTACATATTGCAGACCCACCCGGGGAACAACGCCGCCTTTCAGGGAATTCATCAGGGTCTGGGCGATTCTTCTCGGTATTTTCATGGCACTACCATCTCTTTCAAATCTTCAATATAGTCCTCCACCACACCGGGCGTATCCTCCACCACCGTGTCCAGGAAGGTATCATATAGTTTATCATTGATGCCGTCCATTAAAACGGACAGAATATGTCCCTCCCGGCGGCTCCAGTCCAGGCTCCCGCCATAGAGCAGACATTGCAGCAGCCGGTATTCCGGAGAGGAAAGGGGCGTGTCCCGGGATCCGTCGCCGGATACGGGTTCCGGTTCCGGCTCCGGCGGGGGAGGTACCAGGGGCTGGACGGGCAGGGGAGCCTCCTCCCATTCTTCCTCCACGGTGAGCCGCTCCTGGGTGACGGCCGCCTCCCGGCGGATCTTTGCCAGCTGGGAATAGTCGATGGTGATTTTCTTAGCCTCCCGGGCCTTCTTTTCCGCCACCAGCGCCTGGGCCTCCTGGCGGATCAGCTGGAGGATCCATTTGGTTTTCAGGGTGTAGGCGATGGGCTTCTTGTCCCCGAATTCCTCCCGGAGAATGGCATCAATGGCCTTGAGGAGGACTTCCAGATCCGCTCCTGCCTCCGGGAACAGGCGATAACGGGTCACGGTCCACATTCCGTTCTCACAGCGATACCAGAAATAGGGGTCAATGATACACATCTGGTTATCCCACTTTCTGGGAGCGGCGACCACCGCATTGTCAAACAGACCGGTCCGGCGGCAGATGGGTTTGCCAAACAGAGCCTCCACCAGGGTCTTTCTCGTCTTTTTCTCATAGTGCAGTGCCATTTTTCGCAGCACTTCCAGAATGACCTGATCACAGTCCGCCTGGTTCTGCTTATAAAACCGGGAGCGGGAAATCCATTTGGGGGCCAGCTCCTTGACGGCATAGAGCACCTTGCTGTCCTCCTGTTCCAGAATGTGATCCAGAACGGTCAGATGCCGGTCCCAGATCACCTGGGGTGTATCATCCAGCAGGGAAGGATCCAGCCGGTAATACACCAGATAATCCGCCATCCAGGTGGACAGATGGGAACGCATGAACTCATGCATATCCTCGTATTGGGCCCAGAATACCTTCAGCTTCTGAAATCCATCCAGGGGCGAATCCACGCCGATCTGGTTCAGAAGCTCGTAGAGATACAAATAGACATAGGTGGCATGGGTCTTTTGCACATTTCCCCGGCGGTACTGAGTTCGCCAGGTAAAATAGCCCCGTAACTCGGAATCATTCAGGTCTTCATAGGTGGGGAAATAGACCCGAACCGTTCCCTCGTGGACATAGGTATCCTCGTAATTCACCAGGAGCTTTGCCTGGTTCAGGAAAATGGTATGCTTCGACTGCCAGGTCTTTTTCCCCAGGGAACGGGCCGCCCGGAGCTAGGAGGGGAGGGAAACCTTTGGCCCGTTGTCCCGGGGGCTAATTGACTCATCCCGAAACAGCCCCCGGGTATACCACCAGATTTTCTTATTCTTGTTTTGCTCCATACCCCCGCCCCTTTCGGTCATTTGTTTGTTTTATGATACTATATTTCCAAACGCCCGTCAAGAAAAAAGAGAAGCAGACACCATAGGATGCCTGCTTCTCTATTTTGTAATTCTATTATAGCAGAAAAATGGGTATTTTTCAAGACTTGCAATTCCCCTGCCTTGTGGTACAATAGACAGCACAAGGGGGAATGGAATATGGCATACTATCATTGCTCACCCACCGCAGGCCTGAAAGTGCTGGAACCCAGGAAACCGGCGTTCTCTGAAAAACCCGCCAGGGTCTACCTGACCACACTGCTGCCAATGGCACTGATGTACACAATTCAGAATTATGAGTACAGCTACGGGTATACCAAAGAGGGGCAAATCTTCTTTGAGGAATACTTTCCCAATGCGCTGGAGATCCTCTACCGGGGTAAAAGTGCCAGCCTGTACCTGTGCGATCCGAAAAGCACTGAACCTACCAGAATTCCCAATGAAGCGACTTCCGAAACTGCCGTACCGGTGATCCGTGAAACCTTCATACCGGATGCCTGGGAAGCGCTTCTGGAACAGGAACGACTGGGAACCCTGGTCATTCGTCGGTACCATACACTGTCCGAGGGAATGCGCAACTGGATTCGGAAGGTGGAGGCGGAGGGAATCCGAAACTCGAACCTGTTGAACACACCTGGACCCATGGCGGATTATTACCGGGAGCATTACCCGGAAAGCTGGGCTGCCGTAGAAAACGAACAGAAGGAAACCCATGCATAGGCTTCCAATCATTCGCATCAGCCCCGGAGTTACCTCCGGGGCTAAAAGCATCGGTTTCCCTATCCAAACGAAACATGTGCGTGGAAATTGGAGAATTCTTATAGATTTTTGAGCCGTGATGTGCTATACTAATGAAAGAATGCCATGGTTCTTCCTGGCTTTCAGAAGGAAGGGATTCCTATGTCGAGGAGCAGCTGACTGCTGGAAGCAGATAGGATCGCCAAGAATATCCGCATACAGGTTATGCATGAATACTAATTGGGAAGGTGTAAAGACATTATGACTAAAATTGACATTTACTCCGGCTTCCTGGGAGCCGGCAAGACCACACTGATCAAGAAGATGATCCATGAGGGCTATCAGGGCCAGAAGCTGGTGCTCATTGAAAACGAATTCGGCGAGATCGGCATTGACGGCGGTTTCCTCCAGGATGCAGGCATCAACATCACGGAAATGAACTCCGGCTGCATCTGTTGCAGCCTGGTGGGCGACTTCGGCAAGGCCCTGACCCAGGTGATTCGGGATTACGCGCCCGAGCGGATCATCATTGAGCCCTCCGGCGTGGGCAAGCTCTCCGATGTGATCGCCGCCGTGGAGAAGGTTACCAACGAGGATGTGGTCCTGGGCTACACCGTAGCCGTGGCCGATGCGGGCAAGGTCAAGGTCTATATGAAGAACTTCGGTGAGTTCTATAACAACCAGATCGAGACTGCCTCCACCATCATCCTCTCCCGCACTGACGATGTGCCTCAGGCCAAGCTGGACAAGGCTGTGGAGCTGATCCGGGAGCACAATGCCGTGGCCACCGTGGTCACCACCCCCTGGCCGGAGCTCACCGGTGCCCAGCTGATCGAAGCCATGGAAGGCAAGGCTTCTCTGGCAGCGGAGCTGGCACAGATGGAGCAGGAGCGCCTGGAAGAGGAAGATCATCACTGCTGCCACCATCACGATCACGACCATGACCACGAGGAGGAGCATCACTGCTGCCATCATCATGATCACGACCATGACCACGAGGAGGAGCACCACTGCTGCCACCATCATGACCATGACCATGCGCACGACCATGACGGCCATTGTGGCTGCCACGGCCATGACCATGACCATCATCACCATCATCATGCCGACGAGGTATTCACCTCCTGGGGCGTGGAAACTGCCCGGAAGTTTACCACCGAGGGCATTCTGGCCGCGCTGAATGCCCTGGATTCCGGGGAATATGGCATGATCCTCCGGGCCAAGGGCATCGTGCCCTGCGCCGATGGAGGCTGGATCCACTTTGACCATGTTCCCGGGGAGGCGGATGTCCGCATGGGCAGCGCCGCTGTCACCGGCAAGCTCTGCGTCATCGGCGCGCAGCTGGACGAGGCCAAGGTCGCCGCGCTGTTTGGGGTGTAAGCCATGCAGCAGATTCCTGTCTATGTATTCACCGGATTCCTGGATTCCGGTAAGACCAAGTTTATCCAGGAGACCCTGGAGGATCCCCGGTTCAATGCCGGGGAGCGCACCCTCCTGCTGGTCTTTGAAGAAGGGGAGGAGGAGTATGATTTCTCCACCTACCCCCATCAGAATGTGTTCCTGGAGGTGCTGGATCAGGAGACCGTCACCACCAAGGACCTGGCCGCACTGACCAAAAAGTACAAGGCCCAGCGGGTCGTGGCGGAGCTGAACGGTATGCAGCTGGTGGGCGACCTCTATATGCGCTTCCCGGAGAACTGGGCCGTGGCTCAGGAGGTCATGTTTGCGGATTCCACCACTTTTCAGGCCTACAATGCCAATATGCGCAATCTGGTGATGGACAAGCTGGTGGGTGCCCAGATGGTGGTGTTCAACCGCATCCCCAAGGGTAGCGACACCATGCCCCTGCACAAGCTGGCCCGGGCAGCCAACCGCAAAATCGATATTCTCTATGACTATACCGACGGAACCACGGAATTCGACGAGATCGTGGATCCCTTGCCCTTCGATATCAACGCCCCGGTGATCCAGGTCAAGGACGAGGATTACGCCATTTGGTACCGGGATGTCACCGAGGAACCGGAGAAATACGACGGCAAGACCGTCTGCTTCAAGGGTCAGGTGGCCATGCTCCGCCGGGAGAAGAACGGTATGTTTGCTCCGGGCCGGTTCGTCATGACCTGCTGTGTGGAGGATATCCAGTTCTGTGGCATTCCCTGCCGCTACCCTGGCAGCAAGGACCTGGAATCCCGCTCCTGGGTGGAAGTGGAGGCAAAGATCACCGCGGAACAGCACCCCCTGTATAAGGGGGATGTAGGCCCGGTGCTCACCGCCACCCGAGTCACCCCCGCAGAGCCCGCGGAGGAGGAAGTGGCCCAGTTCTGAGTCACACATTATCTTCATAACGGAAGGAGGGCTGCTCTGTGTACCAGCCTCTGGCGGATCTGCTGCGGCCCACCACCCTGGACGAGGTCTTTGGTCAGGAGCATATCCTGGGCCCCAAGGGCGTGCTGCGGCGGCTGATCGACTCCGGTCAGATCCCCAATATGATCTTC
>CAYRYT010000011.1:0-24843 GCA_964428625.1 uncultured Oscillospiraceae bacterium
TGTGGTGGGCCCTCAGGGATTCGAACCCGGGACTATCCGGTTATGAGCCGGAGGCTCTAACCAACTGAGCTAAGGGCCCATTCAGTCACTCGGGTGCCTGAGCACCACGCAAGGGAGATTATACCAAAGATTCCCCCTGCTGTCAAGGGTTTTCTCTGCTTTTTTGGGAAAAACCGGGCCGATGGAACCCCATCGGCCCGGGGAGGGGTGAATTACAGCTCGCTGTAGGCCACAGCGGTCTTGGCAGCCAGCCGGGCGTTATTGAACACCAGCTGAATATTGGAGGACAGGGAGTCACCGCCGGTGAGCTCGGACACCCGGGCCAGCAGGAAGGGCGTGGTCTCCTTGCCGTGGATACCCTGCTCCTTGCTCTCGGCAACGGCCTGGTCGATGGCAGCGTTGATGACCTCGGCGGGCATGGCATACTCCTCGGGGATGGGGTTGGTCACCAGCATACCGCCGCCCAGCTCCATGTCGTTCTGTGCCTTGAAGGCAGCAGCCAGCTCCTGGGGGGTATCCATGCGGTAGTCCACCTTAAAGCCGGACTGGCGGGTGTAGAAGGCGGGGAGCTCCTGGGTGCCGTAGCCGATGACGGGCACGCCCTTGGTCTCCAGGTACTCCAGGGTCAGACCCAGGTCCAGGATGGACTTGGCACCGGCGCAGACGACCATCACAGGGGTCTGGCCCAGCTCTTCCAGGTCGGCGGAGATGTCCATGGTGGTCTCCGCACCGCGGTGCACGCCGCCGATACCGCCGGTGGCAAAGACCTTGATGCCGGCCATATGGGCAATGATCATGGTAGTGGTGACGGTGGTGGCACCGTCCACGCCCCGGGCGCACAGGACGGCCAGGTCACGGCGGGAAGCCTTGGCGATCTCCGTGCCCTTCTTGCCGAAATACTCGATCTCCTCGGGGGTCAGGCCGGCCTTCAGGCGGCCGCCGATGATGGCGATGGTGGCGGGAACGGCACCGTTCTCCCGGATGACCTGCTCAACCTTCAGCGCGGTCTCCACATTCTGGGGGTAGGGCATACCGTGGGAGATGATGGTGGACTCCAGGGCGACGACGGGCTTGCCGGCGGCAATGGCAGCGGCAACTTCGGGGTTGACATCCAGATACTTGTTCAGATTCATAACATTCACCTATTCCTTTATGTTAATTTTCTTGGTTCATACGGGTTCTCAGGATCTGCGCGGACATTTGGGGGTTGATGGTGGTGGGGGCTTCCATGGCAACGGAGCCTGCGGCCAGACCGGCCAGAGCCGTCTGCTCCAGTTCCATGCCTTCCAGATAGGCCCAGACCAGGGCGGCCATAAAAGCATCGCCGCAGCCGGTGGTATTGACCATGTGGCCGGGGAGATTGGGCAGCCACAGCTGCCGCTCCCGGGTGGCGGCATAGACACCGTCACCGCCCATGGAGATGAACAGCCGGTGAACGCCCATATCCAGCAGAGCCTGGGCGGCCTTGGCCACATCTTCCTTCTGCCGGATGGTCACGCCGCTGAGAAGCTCCGCCTCCAGGCGGTTGGGCTTCAGGGTGTGGATCTTGGAGAGGATGGGGCGGATCTTTTCCGCCTTCACCGTGGAGACGGGATCAACAAACAGGGGAGCGGAGACCTCCTCCGCCAGGAAAATCAGGGATTCCTGGGGGATGTTGGCATCGGCCACCACCACCTGGGCATTTTGCAGGACGCTCATGTGGCTGCGCAGATACCCGGGGGTGATCCGCTGGCAGATGGCCATGTCGGAAACGGCCAGACGCATTTCTCCGGTCTCGTCGGCGATGTAGAGATAGGTGGAGGTGCGTTCACCGGGGAGACGCAGGGCGTGGCTCATGTCGATCCCCAGCTCCGTGCAGCCCACGGCCAGCTGCTGGCCGTAGCCATCGTCGCCGTAGGCGGTGAGGAGCCGGACATCCGCGCCCATCAGGGACAGGTTGTGGGCAATATTCCGGCTCACGCCACCCATGCTCAGGGAGACGGTGCCGGGGTTGGAGTCTGAGGCCACCAGGGGGGCAAAGGACCGGCCGCAGATATCCATATTCACACCGCCAACCACCACGGCGTAGGTGCCGGTGCGCAGGACATAGCCCTTACCGGCGATGAAGCCCTTCTTCACCAGATTGGAGATGTGGACACCCACACTGGACCGGACAATGCCCAGCCGGTCCGCCAGTTCTTGCTGGGAGATCATGGGCTCTGCTTCGATGAGATTCAGGATCTCCCGCTCTCGTTGGGTCATGGAATTCACCTCGCTAAACTTTTGCTTACCTTGTAAACATATAATACAACGCCAGCCCCCACTTGTCAATAGGAAACTGTAAAAAACAGAAAAAAGACAGCTCCCCTTGGTAAGGCTCGGATAAAAAAGGCTCCCCTTGGTAAGGGGAGCTGTCGGCCGAGCAGGCCGACTGAGGGGATTGAGGCCCGGATTCCACAAACTGTCGGTCAGTTCCACCATGCCCAGGTAGGGGTCGAATCTTAATCGGCCCGCAAGGTAACAATCCCTGAGTACCCCCGCCGAGCCGAAAAGGCCCAATAAAATGGCTCCCCTTAGTAAGGGGAGCTGTCATGCGTAGCATGACTGAGGGGATTGAAGGCTGGACATTCGCAAAGGCGCAGCCACAGGCCGCGACGGGCCGATTAAGAATCGGCCCCTACATCGGTGCGTCCCATTTATCCGACCGCTGGGGGCATTGGAACCTTCGACTCCCTCCGGCACGGCGTTCGCCGCGCCACCTCCCCCTACCAGGGGGAGGCGTTGGCGGTGGAGACGGGCGGATCAGACCTTTCCCAGCTTGCGCTGGATAAGATTCACCAGCTCCACGATGGGGATGATCAGCAGGCCAAGACCCGCGGCGATCAGGTACTCCTCCAGCTCCACGGGGGCAAATCCGAAGGCGGAAGCCAGCAGCGGAATCTCGCACACCGCCGTGGTGGCCAGGAGCACGGCAATGGCGGAGCCAACCAGGAGCCAGTTGTGGGTGCCCATGGTGAACAGGCTCCCCCGCTGGGACCGGAGGTTGAAGGAGTGGAAAATTTCTGCCATGGACATGGTCAGCAGGGCCATGGTGGTACCGTGGTCGGAGTTGGCGATCTCCCACACGCCGCTTTCCAGGAAATGGCCGATGAAATAGCTCACCAGCACCAATGCGGAGATGATCATACCCTGATACACGATGTCAAAGCCCATGCCGCCGGAGAAAACACCGGACTTGGTATCCCGGGGGGCGCGGCGCATCACATCTTTTTCCGCTTTTTCCGTGCCCAGAGCCAGGGCGGGCAGGGTATCCGTCACCAGGTTGATCCACAGCAGGTGGACGGGCTTGAGGACGGTGAAGCCCATGAGGGTGGCCACGAAAATGCTGATGACCTCGGAAATATTGGAACCCAGCAGGTACTGGATCGCCTTGCGGATATTGTCGTAGATTCGGCGGCCTTCCTCCACGGCACCGACGATGGTGGCAAAATTGTCATCCGTCAGCACCATGTCCGCCACATTCTTGGTCACATCCGTGCCGGTGATGCCCATGCCCACGCCGATATCCGCGGCCTTGATGGAGGGTGCATCGTTGACACCGTCGCCGGTCATGGCGGTGACGAAGCCGGCATCCCGCCAGGCGTTGACAATGCGGGTCTTATGCTCCGGCTGCACCCGGGCGTAGACGGAGATTTCCCGGAAGCACCGGGCGAATTCCTCGTCGGACATCCGGCTCAGCTCCATGCCGGTGATGGCCCGGCTCTCGGGGGTCAGGATCCCCAACTCCCGGGCGATGGCGGTGGCGGTGTCCACATGGTCACCGGTGATCATAATGGGACGGATCCCCGCCTGGCGGCACTGGGCAATGGCGGCCTTGACCTCCGGACGCACGGGGTCGATCATGCCGGTCAGGCCCAGGAAGCACAGATCCTGCTCCAGCTCCTGGGGCTCCCGGTTGGCGGGAAGGCTGTTGTATCGCCGCTGGGCGCAGGCCAGCACCCGCAGGGCCTTGTCTGCCATAGCCTTGTTGGCCCGGAGAATGGCATCTTTCCGCTCTTGGGTCATGGGGACTTCGTGGCCGTTTTCCAAGCAGGTGGTACACTGATCCAGGATCACATCCGGTGCGCCCTTGGTGTACTGCACCACACTGCCATCCAGGGTGTGGAGGGTGGACATCATCTTCCGGCCGGAATCGAAGGGGGCTTCGGCGATCCGGGGGAAGCGGTCCTTCAGCCGGTATTTGGGCAGCTTCCGGCTGGCGGCCCAGGCAACCAGCGCAGCCTCCGTAGGTTCGCCGGTGATGGTGCCGTCGCTGTCCAGCTCCGCGTCACAGCACAGGGCCATGGCGGTGGCCAGCAGGGCAGGATCGTCCCCGTAGAAGTCCACGACGGTCATTTTGTTCTGGGTCAGGGTGCCGGTCTTGTCGGAGCAGATGATCTGGGCACAGCCCAGGGTCTCCACGGCGGTGAGCCGCCGGATGATGGCGTTGCGCTTGCTCATATTGGTCACGCCGATGGACAGCACTACCGTCACCACGGCGCTCAGACCCTCGGGGATGGCGGCAACGGCCAGGGATACGGCGATCATGAAGGAATCCAGCATCACCCGCAGATCAAAGCCACCGGAGCGGAGAAGCTGCACGGCAAACACCGCAACACATACGCCCAGGACCAGCTTGGTCAGCACATGGGACAGCTGATCCAGCTTGATCTGCAGGGGTGTGCGGCCCTCCTGGGCCTGGGCCAGGGCGTCAGCGATCTTGCCCATCTCCGTGTCCATGCCTGTGGCGGTGATCACCGCCGTGCCCCGGCCATAGACCACGGTGGAGCCCATGTAGACCATGTTCTTTCGGTCGCCCAGGGGCACATCCGACCCCTCCGTCAGGTTGAGGATGTCAATGAACTTCTGCACCGGAACGCTTTCGCCGGTGAGGGCGGCTTCCTCGATTTTCAGGCTGGCGCTTTCCAGGATCCGGCCGTCGGTGGGCACCGCGTCACCGGCCTCCAGAATCACCACATCGCCCACCACCAGCTCGGAACTGGGGATGGCTACGATTTTTCCGTCCCGCAGGACCTTGGAGGTGGCAGCGGACATTTTCTGCAGGGCCTCGATGGCCTTTTCCGCTTTGCTCTCCTGGTAAACTCCCAGAACGGCATTGAGGAGAACCACGGCCAGAATGATGATGACCTCCGTGGCACCCTCGCCCTCGTACAGGGCCAGCAGGCCGCTGACGGCAGCGGCGGCCAGGAGCACCAGAATCATGGGGTCGAGCATTTGCTTGAAGAAGCGTACCACCAGGGATTCCTTCTTGGCCTGCTTCAGGGCGTTGGGGCCATGGGTCTCCAGCCGGCGGCGGGCTTCTTCCTGGGACAGGCCCTGGCGGGTGGTATCCACATGGGCCAGGACGGTGTCGATTTGCTCACAATAGTGTTTCATAGGGCTTCCTTCCTTCCAAAAATCATGACCGAATATGAAAAAAGACTCATGGATAGACATCTGTCTATCCATGAGTCTGGTCATTTAATCCAAGCCAGACGCTGACGCGCCGGGTGTTGACTTGTAACAGCCTTTGCTGCCGACTACTCCCTCAGGATGCATCTATTCTATCACAGCTCCCGCCGCCTTGTCAATGGGAAAAAGACCGGGGCTGGTCTCCGCCCTGTGAACTTTTTGTGAATCCGTTTCCGGGGGCGGGGCGGAAACACAGCTTGCAAAGTTCCCGTTCCTGGAGTATAATAAGACAAAATCTGAAACCGAAGAGGAAGGCATATGACGGATAAGGAACTGAAGCGCCTGAGCCGGGCGGATCTCATGGAGTTGCTCCTGCGCCAGGGCAGGGAGAACCAGCAGCTGCGCCAGGAGCTGGAGCAGGCCCGGGAGGAACTGGCTGACCGGCGGATCCGACTGGAGGAGGCGGGCTCCATTGCCCAGGCATCCCTGGCCATTCATGGGGTGATGGAGGCAGCCCAGGCCGCGGCGGATGACTATGTTCAGGCTGTGGAGGCGCTCCACCGGGAGCAGCAGGAAAAATGCCAACGGATGGAGGCAGAAACCCAGGAAAAGTGCGATCAAATGCTGACCCAGGCCCGGGAAAATGCCCAGGAATACTGGGAGGATACCTGCGAGCGTTTGCGTCAGCTCCTGGGTGAAGAGGAGTTACAGCGCAGACTGGCAAAACTGAAAGCGGATCCCTGAGACAGGAATCCGGGAAGAGAATTGTGGAGCGTATCACCATGAATACGCTCCACTTTTTTGCCCCATGGGGCTTGCCGGAAGCCCTTGCGATAAGTCTGGGGGCAGGCCCAGGGCGGCCAGAGTCAGGATGCCCTGATTCTCCCGGTAAATCTGGGGGAATTGGGAGATAGGGAGGGGATTTTCGCCCAATCCTGCCTCAATGGTGTAGCCGGGACGGCGGAAGTCCTGGATGAACCAGTCCTTGTACCCGGCGAAGCTGGAGGCATAGGGCGTATCCGCCAGGGCATAGCCGCTTGCGGCGGCAAAGGCATCGCCCAAAGCCCGGGCGCCGGGAACGGGTTCCTCCCCAAACTGCCAGTAAATCACCCGGCCCTGGGTGTGGTAGGCCAGCACCAGGGCCGGATCCACCCGCCGGGTGTATTCCGCCAGCCCCCGGCTCTCCCGCTGGGTCAGGGGGCCACGGCCCACATAGTCCCGGGGCCCGGGACGGGTATAGCCCTGGCTGAACTTGATTTCCCGGGCCAGTTCCCACTGGGCCGGGTATTGGAGATTCAGGTCCACACCCATCAGATTGGCCTTCCAGCCCTGGGGGAAGGGGATCTGGGGGTACCCTGCCCCCAGGCCCCGGGCCAACTCGTAGGCCGGTTCCCCCGGGGCAATGGCACCGGTGACGAGATCCACCCCGTCGGGGTTTACCAGGGGGACAAAATGGATGGTGGCCCGGGTCAGAATCTCCCGGGCGGGGTGACCGCTTATGTCCCCGTCTCCCTGGGCCAGAGCCTGGGCGTAGGCCAGGAGGATCGGGGCGGTGATCCATTCGTTGCCGTGGTGGGCGGCGGTGAACAGCACCCGACGGGGCCCGTTGCCCAGGACCGCGGCGGTCACCGGCCGGCCGAAGGCGGTGGTAGCGATGGTTTCCAGGGTTATGGCGGGATGGTTCCCGGCCAGATCTTCCAGAAAGGCCTGGCATCTCCGGGCGGAGAAGTCCGTGAGTAAGTCTGTGATGGTCATAGTAAGCACCTCCGTCCATGCTATGCCGGCCTTGGCAAAAAGGCTCCCCTGAATATGGGCGGAAGGAAAGGCTCCCCGGAGTTCGGGGAGCTGTCGGCCGAACTCTGCACCACCCAAAGGCTCCCCTTAGCAAGGGGAGCTGTCATGCGAATAGCATGACTGAGGGGATTGAAGCTATCGACTACCGCAGAAGTTTTGACCTTCGACCCCCTCCGGCAAAAATCAAAGATTTTTGCCACCTCCCCCTACCAGGGGGAGGCAAGCGCGGCCCCTGGCTGCGGCGGGCCGATTAAGAATCGGCCCCTACCCGGGTGCATCACATCATCCGGCTGCCGGGGAAAATCGTTACCTTCCACCCCCTCCGGCACGGCGTTCGCCGTGCCACCTCCCCCCTACCAGGGGGAGGCTTTGACTGGTGCTACCCCCTACCAGGGGGAGGCATCGGCTGGCGGAACCCCCTACCAGAGGGTGGCAAATAGGGAAAACGGCTCCCCTTTGGGAAGGGGAGCCGTGAGAATCAATTGATGGTCTCGCTGTTGTTGAGCACCAGGGTGCTGTAAAGGAACAGCACATCCTGGCCGTGGAAGTCCACAAACCGGCCCACATTGGTGGTGGGGAGGTAGCGGATATCCACCAGGGTGACGGTGCGGTAGCCTTGCAGCAGCAGAGGGGTGATGGCACTGCCGAAGGAATCCCGGAAAATGATCAGCTCCTTGTCGGAGGTGGCATTGGGATTCTCTACGGTAAGCAGGGATACGGGGCCGGAGAGGAAAACCTCATAAAGATCCGGTTCGTTTACCATCTCCATGTCATAGACCTGGGCAGTCTTTCCCGTCTCGTGGTTGGTGACGATGCACTGCTCCAGCAGGTCGCTGCGCAGGATATACAGATCTTCCGGATCCATGGGCAGCGCCGCTTGACCGTAGTAGACACCGTAGAAGGGCCGTTCCAGCTTCTCCTGGGTGTAATCTTCCGCCTGGGGGGCGGTGACCCCCATGGCCTGGGTGAGCTTCTGGGCCGTGGCCAGCAGATGCTCCTGGCGCCAGTGGGTATCCGTGCGGTAGTAGCTGGTGTAGTTCAGGGTGTCGGTGATGTCCACATAGGTGGCGTAGGGCATTCCGGCCGCCATGGTCTGGAAGAGCGTCGTATAGTCCATGGACAGCACGCCGCTCTCCTGGGCCAGGTAGTAGCTCTTGTCCGGCACCACACAGGTGTAGACCTGGGAGCCGGTTTCTTTGAGGTAGGTGTCGTAGACATACTGGAACCGGCTCAGGGCGTGATCCAGGGAGTCGGGGTTCAGGGGATACTCCATTTTGGCGGCGTAGCCCTGGGACAGATAGATGCCGTTGTTGTCCTTCTGGCCCAGCAGGTAGTAGTGGAACAGGGACTTGAGTTGGCGGAAGCTGTCCCGCAGGGGGTACTGGTCCAGGGTGTAGTCCTCGAATTTGGTCATGAATTTGCCGGCCAGCACCGTATCTGTGGAAAGCTCCGGAAACTGGGCCAGGGGCCGGCGCTCCGCCTCGGAGGTACTCTGGGCCGGGGAGAACCAGGCGACTAGGGTCAGGCACAGCCACAGGGCCAGCAGGATTGCGGCACCGATGGTACGAATTTTCTTGTCAGTCATGTTGGTACCTCCTTAGAAGCGGAAATACAGGAAGGGGTTGAAGGAGCCGTCTACCAGGTAGGCGGTGCACAGCAGGAGCATACCCAGCAGCAGAATGGGCTCCGCCAGAGCCACAGCCTTGTGGTGCTCAATCTTCCGGCAGAAGTTGCGTACCAGGGGCGTGGCACCCACCGCACCCAGGAGGAACAGCAGGCCATAGCTGCGCAGATAGTACCAGGTTTCAGCGGTCATCATCGGCACGCCCCCCAGGCCGAACATACCGGCCAGATCGGACAGGGCCTGGGACATATCCGCGGCATTGAAGATGACGAAGCTGATCACCACCAGCACCAGCACATACACATGGCTCAGGGCCCGGGGCATTTTGGACAGGGCGGGGATGAATTTCTCCGCCAGGAGCAGGGCAGCGAACATCAGGCCCCAGATGACGAAGTTCCAACTGGCACCGTGCCACAGGCCGGTGAGCATCCAGACCACCAGGGTGTTGAAGATCCAGTGGCCCCGGCTCACCCGGTTGCCGCCCAGGGGGATGTAGACATAATCCCGGAACCAGGAGCCCAGGCTCATGTGCCACCGCCGCCAGAATTCCCGGATGGACCGGGACAGGTAGGGATAGTCGAAATTCTCAATGAAGTGGAAGCCGAAGATCCGACCCAGGCCGATGGCCATGTCGGAATAACCGGAGAAGTCGAAGTAGATGTGCAGGGTGAAGGCAATGGCGTAGATCCAGTAGAACACCAGGGACTTCTCCCCGGAATCCCGGAAGATCTCCGTGAGCTGGCCGAACTGGTTGGCTAGGAGGATCTTCTTGGAAAGACCCACCAGGAACCGGCGCAGACCCAGGGCCACATTCTCCCAGGAGTGCGTGCGCTGCTCCAGCTCCCGGGCCACATCCACATACCGGACGATGGGGCCGGCGATGAGCTGGGGGAACAGGGAGACATAGGCACCGAAGTTGATCACATTGCGCTGGGGCACCGTGTCACCCCGGTAGACATCAATGGTATAGCTCAGGCACTGGAAGGTGTAGAAGCTGATGCCGATGGGCAAGGCCAGACGGAGCATGGGGATGCTCAGCCCGGTGACGGCGTTGAAGCTGGAAACAAAGAAGTCGGCATACTTGAAAATCCCCAGCAGGGCCAGGCTGATGACGATGGAGACGGTCAGCCAGATTTTCTTCCACTTCTGGGTGGTGCACCGGCCGATGGCCAGGCCGCAGCCGTAGAACATCAAAATGGAGAACACCATCAACGCCAGGTACTTGGGCTCGCCCCAGCCGTAGAATACCAGGCTGAAGGCCAGCAGCACCGTGTTTTTCAGCTTGCCGGGGACCAGAAAGTACAGGATCAGCACCGCCGGCAGGAAATAATAAAGAAAGGGAATGCTGGAAAATAACATATCGGTTTCCTCATAGTGTGGGTGGTGTGGAAAATGGCAGCACCCGGGGGTACTGCCATTTTACGGATTCAGGAATTAGGCCATGATTGCCTCGTCCACCAGGATCTGGGCGTCGGGATAGACAGCCAGCAGGTTGGTCTTGATGGTCTCAGCGTTGTCCAGGCTGCCGAAGTGCAGCACGACCACATCGCCCACAGTGGCGATGATCAGCTGCTCGGGGAAGCCGCACATCCAGTGGGTGCCCTGGATCGCGGTACGGGCGGACTCCACGAAAGCGTTCACATCGGTGCCCTCCACCAGGTGGTAAGCAGCCACGGTCATGTTGTTCATGTTCATGCCATGAATCAGGGAAGCAGCAGCATCGAACTGACCCAGCAGCTCCTCGGGCAGGTGCAGCTGTGCGGTGATGTAGGCCTCGTCGGTGACCACACCGGCGTCGCCGTCCACAACATTGGCACCCTCACCGCCGCCGACAAAGAACTTCTGATCCTCGGGGAGGTTGTTCCACACGGCGCTGAGCACATCCCGGGCGCTGTTGGTGGCAGCGGGGCCGGCGATCTCGCCTTCGGTGGTCTCAGGGGCAGTGGTTTCGGGAGCGGTAGTCTCGGGAGCAGCGGTGGTGTTGGGGGCGGTGGTGGTAGTGGGCTTGTCGCCGCCGCAGGCGGCCAGAGCCATAACCATCATGACGGCCAGCACCAGAGCAAGAATTCTCTTCATGGTAGTTGTCCTCCAAAATAGTCATTTGATTTTTTGTTCATGGATATGATGTCACGGCGGGATCGCCGGGATATCTGTAGGGTGGGCGCTCAGGCAAGAATGCCCAGGTGCTCCAGCAGGATTTTCAGGCCCAGCAGGATCAGGATGATACCGCCGGCCAGCTCCGCCTTTTCCTCGTATTTGTCCCCGAATACATTGCCAATTTTCACACCCAGGGCGGAGAGTACAAAGGTGGTGGCACCGATCAGGACGATGGCCAGGTAAATGTTCACATCACCGGCCATGGCCAGGGAAATGCCCACGGCCAGGGCATCGATGCTGGTGGCAATGGCCATGACCAGCATGGTCTTGACGGACAGATCTGCGTCTGCGGGGGCCTCCTCGGCCTTGCCCAGGGCTTCCCGGAGCATATTCACTCCAATCAGCGCCAGCAGGCCGAAAGCAATCCAGTGGTCAAAGGCTTCGATGGCCTGGGCAAACATGGCACCCAGGAAAAAGCCGATCAGGGGCATCAGCGCCTGAAAGCCGCCGAACCAGGCACCGCAGGTGGCCATGGCCTGGGGGCTGGCTTTCTTCATCGCCAGACCTTTGCACACGGACACAGCGAAAGCGTCCATGCTCAATCCCACTGCCAACAGAAGCAGTTCTCCAAAACCCATAAAAAATCAACCTCCGTGTAGATAATCACATACCGGCACAGAAGTCGACGCAAAAGGGCCTGAGTACCGGCGGATAAAGTCTCGTCATTTGATACCGGACCAGGGAAAAACCCAGTGTGTTGACCCGGTCACGCTTTGCTGCGCCGACTACTCCCTTTTTGCTTGGAACGCTATGAATTATAGCAACGAATACCCCCGATGTCAAGGCTCAAAGATGAACCATTCGTAAACAATAGGTTGAGAATGCAACATTTTTTCGCGCAAAAAAAGCCCGGAGGGGGAAATGCTCACCCTCCGGGTACGGTTGCCGTCTCAGCGGACACCGGTGAGATCCTTGACAACCTCACCGGCCAGGATCAACCCGGCCACACTGGGGACGAAGGAGACGGAGCCGGGGAGGGCACGGCGGCCCTGGGGCATCTCCTCCAGGTTCTGGCTGTCCCGGGGGGGACGGGGTTCCTCCTGGGAGTAGACGACCTTCAGATTCCGGATCCCCCGTTTCCTGCACTCCCGGCGCATAATCCGGGCCAGATGACAGCCCTGGGTCTGGGAAATATCCGCTACCCGGAAGGCGGTGGGATCCAGCTTGTTGCCGGTGCCCATGGAGCTGATAATGGGGGTTGCGCAGCGCTGGGCCTCCGCCGCCAGCATCAGCTTGCCGGTGACGGTGTCGATGGCATCCACCACATAGTCATAGGCGGTGAAGTCGAATTGATCTGCCGTTTCCGGCAGATAGAATACCTCCCGGGTGGTGACCTGGATGGTGGGGTCGATGTCCAGAACCCGAGCCTTGGCAGCCTGGGCCTTGGAGAGTCCCAGAGTGGAGTGGGTGGCGAAGATCTGGCGGTTCAGGTTGGTCAGGCCCACGGTGTCGTGGTCCACCAGCACCAGCCCTCCGATCCCGGCCCGGGCCAGGGCTTCCACCACATAGCCCCCCACGCCGCCCAGGCCGAAAACGGCCACGGTGGCCCGGCGCAGCCGGGTCATGGCTTCTTCCCCCAGCAGCAGCCGGGTGCGGTCAGTCTGTTCCATAAATAATGCCTCCCAAACTCAGGTTTCGGCATCCAGGGCCTCCACCGCCTCCCGGTAGAAGACATCCAGGATACCCAGATAATTGGCTTTCCAGGGCTTGTTCCGGCCGCAATAGTGGATGATGGTGCAGTTTTTCCGGATCCAGTCCAGATCCATTTCCGGCCGCAGGGGCCGGTTCTTCGCCAGGAGGATCTCCGTCATATTGTAGCGGAGGGTGTCCAGCTCCAGGATCCGGCCGCCGTAGAGGCCGCTGATCACATCCTGATCCGGCAGCATCAGGGCGTTCTTGTACTTTTCAATGTAGGCGAACACCGCCTGGGGATCCTGCTCCCGGCGCAGAGCCGCCAGATTCATGAGCATGACACCGGAGTTGATATAGGGGGAATCCTCCTCCATATCCAGGCGCAGTTCATTGAGCTTGCGCATCAGACGCTTTACATGGGTAGCGGCGGCGAAGAAATGATCCCCCAGATCCATGTGGTACAGCTCCGCCAGGGAGCCGAGGATCACCATATCCGGGTCCAGGTAGAGCACCCGGTCCAGTTCCCGGGGCAGGCACTGGGCGGCAAAGATGCGGTAGTACATCTCCCGGGGGTAGCGGTCGGTGATGGGGGCGCTGTCCAGGGCGGGGATGGCGGCCTGAATGGGGATCAGACGGCCGTGGCCCGCAAGTACCCGGCGGGTGGCGGTCAGCTGGGCCTCCTCCAGGCATGTGTGGAGCAGATAGACATCCAGGGTCTCCCGGGGGTTGCTGCGCACCAGGCTGGAGAGCATAATATTAAGGATGGTCAGGTAATTGCGGTCTACCGTTACCAGTATGTTCATGGAAAGTGGCTCCTTTCGGGATTTTCACCATTTTAGCCCCTTCCGGGAAAATCGTCAAGGGGAAAAAGGCGGTTTTAGGGGATATTGGGAAAAGTTAAGAATTACCAGGGGGTTGTTTACAGTTTATTCATAAAAGACTGGTACGCTGGTACCAACTCGCTTACAAAGGAGAATGGATCATGTCTGCTGAAAAAGAAAAAATCGCCCAGCGCCGGGCCCGTCCCTTCCGGGAAAAGACCCGGGGGAAGGTCTGCCTGCCTGTGGCGGTGCTGCCGCTGGCATATTTTCTGGTGGAGGCCTTTGCTTTTGCCTTCCTGGACACCGGGGAGGCGGGAACCTTCCACCACTGGCCCCTGGTATTTGGCCTGGTTTGGGGCATTCTGCTCACCGGCCTGATCCGGCTGCTCCCCAGCCTGGCGGGACGGATCGTCTTTGGCCTGACCTATTTCCTGGGAGCCATCTACGCCGCTGTGGAGACGGGCTATTTCTTCGTCTTCCGGGAGATGATGTGGCTGATGGACTTCCGCTATGCCTCCGAGGGCAGTGATTATTTCGATGTTTTGCTGACCTATCCTGTGGGCTGGTTCCTGGGTTTTGCCCTGCTGCTGGCTCTGGGTGGGGTGATCCTGTGGAAATGGCCCCGGTGGCGGGTGACCAAGGCTTCCGTCGGGATCTGCGCCGGCGTTCTGGCAGTGGGGATCCTGGGTGCGGTGCTCCTGCCCCAGGCGGTGTTCCTGGCGGATAGCCAGATTCGCTATTCTGGCTCCGATTATGGCCGGGCTCAGTCTGCCCAGGCGGCCTATGACAATATGTTCAACGCCCACCGCCTCTATGAGGTCTGCGGCTTGTATCAGACGGCGGTGAAGGATGCCTGGGCCAATTTTATCTATCCCATCACCCCGGGGTATGTGGCCCATCAGCAGGCAGCCCACCAGGAAATCGACGACTATTTCGCCCAGCGCCCGGATCAGGAGGACAACGACATGACCGGGATCTTCGCCGGGAAGAATGTGATTTTGGTACTGATGGAATCCATGGACGACTGGGCTATCGGGGAGCACACCCCCACCATCTGCCGGCTTATGGACGAGGGGATTAACTTTGAGAATTTCTACACCCCCGGCTATGGCAGCGTGCGCACCTTCAACTCCGAGTTCACCGCCAACACCGGTAATTTCCTTTCCAGCGCCGGCGGCTTTGCCTTCGACTATGTGACCAACGGCTTTGACCAGTCCCTGGCCAACCAGCTCAAGGCCCAGGGCTACAGCGCTATGACCTTCCACTATAATGACCCCGCCTTCTACAGCCGGGGCGTGTTTGAACCGGCCATGGGCTACGACCAGTATGTGTGCTACGCCGACTACATCACCGAGGAGAACAAGGACGATATCTACGACGAGGAGTATTTGTTCAACAACGACCAGATCAGCGACCTGTTCTTCCGTGAAGGCCCCACCTTTAATTATATCATCACCCGCTCCGCCCATATGAGCTACCGCTACAATGAGGTTCTGAGCCATTATGCCCTGAAGAAGTATCCCCAGTACCGGGGTCTCACCGGCAATGAGGAAGAGGACTGCATGTATGTCAAGGCCAAACTGGTGGATGATATGTTCGCCCGGCTCCTGGCAGAGCTGGAGGCGGAGGGCCAGCTGGAAAATACGGTGATCGTGGCCTTCACCGACCACTATACCTACGCTGTGGAGGATCAGACCCTGGTTTGGGAACGCTCCGGGGTGGACGATCCCTTGTTGGTGGAAAAGACTCCCGCCTTCATTTGGAGTGCCGACTGCCCGGATCTGGATGTGGAAAAGACCCTGAATACCTCCGATATCCTGCCCACCGTGCTGAATCTGCTGGGCGTGGACAGCCCCTACGATTACATCGGCCAGGATGCCTTTGATGAGAATTATCCGGGCTATGCCCTGTTCCCCAACGGCAGTTGGGTCACCGATGGCGTGGCCTACTCCGTGGCTACGGACCGGCTGATCTATCTGGAAGAAGACCGGGAGCCGGTCACCCAGGACTTCCAGGGGGAAATGGCTACAAAATGTATGGATTTCGTGTACATCAACAATCTGATTCTGGATTCCGACTATTACGCCGCCCGATAAGAAATCCCCTCCGGAAGCTGCCTTCCGGAGGGGATTTGCGTTTGCCAGGTTATGAGCGGACCAGCCGGGGGATCCGGCACAGCAGAACAGTGCCCAGGGTGGTGGCCAGGATCTCCGGCACCATGAAAATGCCGTTGTAGATCACGGAAAAGACCAGGGGGCCATAGTGGTTGACAATGTGGCTGGGGTCATCGGCGTACCACACCAGGTCCAGGGCATACCACACCGCCGTGCCGCTGCCGATATGGCACAGGTAGCGCAGGCAGCATACCGCCGCAGCCCCCAGACCCGCCTGGAGGAGGCGCTTGGTGGTATCCGAACCGAGGAAGGGGAGTTTCCGGAAGGCACCGGCCAGGGCCAGGGCCGTAAAGGGGAGCAGATAGTCCAGCAGGGCAGCCAGAACAACGCCCGCGGGCGTGGGGATGTAGGACAGATTCCCCAAGCCCTGGAACAGCTGGATCAGGCTGTAGACAAAGGTGGCGGGAAGGGCGGCCTTGGTGCCCCAGCGCAGGGACAGAAGAATCATGGGAACCATGGACAGGGCAGTGACCGAGCCGCCATAGGGGGAATGCCACAGTATGACCATGCTCAGTGCCGTGGACAGGGCCACCAGAATGGCGCTTTCGGTGAGCCGGCGGGTACGGTTGTTGTTTGCCATAACGCAAACCTCCTAAAAAATGTCGCATTGCAACCCGTCCAGGTGCAATGCGACACGAAAGCTGTCCCATATTTGCATCTTTCCCTCCGACGGTACTAGCCGTATCAGGTTCACGGGTCAGGATGCGGTTTCATCCAATCTCAGCCGGATCGTCCGGCCCCCCGAAGACTTCGTTGTTATGCGCAGGGCTATTATACGATAGGCTCCGGGCCGCTGTCAAGCCCAGATTTCCCGCTCCAGGTTCAGATATTCTCGCTGTGCCGGTGTCAGGGTTAGATGGGCAGCTTGTGCGTTCTCCATGATCCGCCGGGGACTGGAGCCGCCGATGATGGCCAGGGTATTCAGCTCGGAGCCCAGAAGCCAGGCCAGGGTAACCTGGGATACAGTGGCATTCAGTTCCGCCGCCAGATCCTGGCACCGGGCCAGGCGGCGGTGATTGTCGGGGCAGTCATAGCCCCAGGCGGCATGGAAGCCGAATTGCCGCAGCACTTCGCCCCGGCGGCCGGGGGTGATCCGCCCGGAGAACATTCCGGCGCACAGACTGGACCAGCAGAACAGGGGCATCTGGGTCTGCCGGTAGTAATTCCGCTGGGGCGCATTGGCTGGGCCGGTGATGGTTTTGCAGCCGTTGCCCCAGGGGTCACGCTGCTGCCGCCCCAGACTGTAATGGGGGCTGGATACGGTGAAGCCTGGCAGGCCCTGGCTCCGGGCATAACGGTTTACCGCGTCGATCCGCTGGGTGGTCCAATTGGAACCGCCAAAGGCACCGATTTTTCCCTCAGCCTGGAATTGGGCCATGAATTCCCCAATGACTTCCACAGGTACCCGCTGGTCATCCCGGTGGAGGAAATAGATGTCAATGTGATCCGTTCCCAGGGCATCCAGCGACCGGTTCAGATCCTCCCGGGCGGCGGAGGCCCGTACCCGCTGGAGGAAAGCCAGGGTGGGGTGGCAACACTTGGAAATCAGGGTGAGACTGTCCCGACTGTCGGTGTGGCGGAGGTAGCGGCCGATGGCCGCCTCGCTGGCACCGTATTCCCGGGCGGTGTCCAGGCAGTTGATTCCGGCTTCCCGGGCTGCATCGATGATCGGGGTAACATCGCCCCCTTCCTGAAACAGCTTGCCGGAGCAGCCCAGCACGATTCGGGATACGGGGCGGCCTGCATGGGGGATGGTGGTGCATTCCATGGGCTTACCTGCCTTTCTTTTATGATTCAGGTGAGGAAGGTCGTTCGGAGGACTTTTGCGGTCACAGGGCCTGGGCAGCCAGGTAATCCCGGGGGCCGATTTCGTAGAGATCGTTGCCCTGGCAGTCGATGATCACCGTCAGGGGCATATCCCGGACATAGAGCCTGCGCAGCGCTTCGGCACCCAGATCCTCGTAGGCGATAAGCTCGCTGGACTGGATGCACTTGGCCAGCAGAGCGCCGCAGCCGCCCACGGCACCGAAGTATACGCTCTGGAAGCGGCCCATGGCCTCCACCACGGCGGGGAGCCGGGCACCCTTGCCGATCATACCCCGGGCACCGGCGGCCATGAGGGTGGGGGCGTAGGCATCCATCCGCCCGGCGGTGGTGGGTCCGGCGGAGCCGATGACCTGACCGGGCTTGGGGGGCGTGGGGCCCACATAGTAGATGGTGGCATCGGTGGGATCAAAGGGAAGTGCCTCTCCCCGGGCCAGTGCCTCGCACAGGCGTTTGTGGCCCGCGTCCCGGGCGGTGTAAATGGTACCGGTGAGGTAGACCCGATCGCCCGCCCGGAGGGTCTGGGCCAGCTCCCGGGTCAGGGGCAGGGTGATATGCTTTTCCATCTTACAGCACCTCCGTACAGTGGCGGGTCACATGGCAGTTGATATTGATGGCGCAGGGCATACCGGCGATGTGGGTGGGCAGAGTCTCGATGTGCAGGCCCAGGGCGGTGGTCCGCCCGCCGAAGCCCTGGGGGCCGATGCCAAGAGCGTTGACCTTGTCCAGCATTTCCTGCTCCAGATCTGCGTAGAAGGGATCCGGGTTGTGCTGACCCAGGGGACGCAGCAGGGCTTCCTTGGCCAGCAGCGCGGCCTTGTCAAAGGTACCGCCGATGCCCACGCCGATGACCATGGGCGGGCAGGGGTTCGGCCCGGCGGCCCGGACCGTCTCCAGAATGAAGTCCTTGATGCCTGCCAGTCCCGCCGAGGGCTTGAACATTCGGATGGCGCTCATATTCTCGCTGCCGAAGCCCTTGGGAGCCAGGGTGATCTTCACCTGCCGGCCGGGGACGATGCGGGTATAGAGCATGGCGGGGGTATTGTCCCCGGTGTTGCCCCGGCGGATGGGGTCAGCCACCACGCTTTTGCGCAGATAGCCCTGGGCATAGCCCTGACGCACGCCTTCGTCCACCGCCTGGGTCAGATCCCCGCCGGTGAAATGTACATCCTGGCCGATTTCCAGGAATACGCAGGCCATGCCCGTATCCTGGCAGATGGGCACCTGCTCCTCCCGGGCGATCCGGGCGTTTTCCTGAATGTCCGCCAGGATCCGCCGGGCGGTGGGCCAATCCTCCCGGGCATACTCCCGGTCCAGGGCCTGGGCCACATCCTCGGGCAGGCAGGTGTTGGCCCGGATGCTCAGCCGCCGCACCGCCTCCGTCACCGCGGAAACCGGGATGGGGCGGATATCGTAATTCTTCTCCACAATGGGGCACTCCTTTCAGCCGGGGGGATCTGGGTCTCCCCGATGGTTGCGTTTATTATATCAGAGGGAAACTTCACCGTCAATATCCCGGCAATGGGGGATTTTTTGTCCATTTTGGCTCTTGTATTTTTCCGGTGGCTGTAATACAATGAAGGCGACAATCTAATAATGGGAGAAGAAGTTATTTTGTTGTAACGCCGCGACAGGCGGCGGAAGGAGAAACGCAATGAAAAAAACCATTCATGCAGTTTTCCTGGTGGCAGCGGTGCTGGCGGGTTTACTCTGCGGCTGCGGAGAAACCACGAACGGACCGGTGAGCACCAGCGACGGAACTACAGATTCTTCCGGGCAGATCCCGGGCGATTCCATCGCCGTGGGTATCTCCCAAGACCTGGATAATAGTCTTGACCCGTACACTTCAACGGCCGCAGGAACTAGAGAGGTCATGTTCAATGTCTTTGAAGGGCTGGTAAAGCCCGATTCCCAGGGTAATTTTCAGCCGGCAGTGGCCTCTAAGGTGGAGATCTCTCCCGATGGTCTGACTTACCGCTTTACCCTGCGGGAGGGCGTTCTGTTCCACAATGGGGCGGAATGCACCATGGACGATGTACTATATTCTTTCGACACCTGCGCTGCTACCTCAGTCTATTCGAATGTGGTAGCGGCGCTTTCTGCCGTTACGGAGTGGACGGTGACGGACAATATCCTGTCCTTTACCCTGGCGGAGGCCAACAGCGACTTCCTCAGCGCTCTGGCCAGCGTCTATATCCTGCCCAAGGGCTATGACAGCCAGGCGACCCATCCCGTCGGAACCGGGCCTTACCGCTATGTCAGCCGGAGTATCCAGGAGAATTTTGTCCTGGAGGCTTTCGACGGCTATTATGGCAAAAAGCCTGCCATCCGCCAGGTGACTTACCGGATCTATGAGGACAGCACCGCCCTGTTCAATGCCCTGGACAGCGGGAGCCTGGATCTGGTGGCCCATCTGACCATGGATCAGGTGAACAACCTGACCAATGGCTACACCGTGCTGGAAGGGACGATGAACCTGGTTCAGGCGATGTACCTGAACAATGCCCAGCCCCCCTTCGACAATGTGCTGGTGCGCCAGGCGCTGTGTTATGCCGTGGATGTGGATGCCATGCTGGCCATCACCGCCGACGGCCATGGCACCAAGGTGGGCTCCTCCATGTATCCCGCCTTCGGGAAGTATTTCGATGCCTCCCTGGCCCAGGCCTATCCCCATGATGTGGAGAAGGCCCGGGAGCTGCTGGCCCAGGCGGGCTACGGCGACGGCTTACGCTTCACGGTGAAGGTCCCCAGCAACTACCAGCCCCATGTGGACGCGGCGGTGGTGCTGGTGGAGCAGCTGAAGCAGGCGGGAGTCCAGGCAGAGATCCAGCTCATCGACTGGAATACCTGGCTGGAGGATGTCTACGCCGGGCGGAATTTCCAGGCCACGGTGGTGGGCTTCGATGCCAGCATCCTCAGCCCCACGGCCCTGCTGGCCCGGTTCGTCAGCACCAGCAGCAAGAATATGACGGGCTACCACAGCGAGGAATTCGACCGGCTCTATGCCCAGGCCCTGGTGACGGTGGATGACCAGGCCCAGACGGCGCTGTTCCGTCAGTGCCTGGAGCTGCTGAGCCGGGATGCCGCCAATGTCTACACTCAGGACCTGGCGGATTTTGTGGCGGTGAATCCCCGGCTGAAGGGATTTACCTTCTATCCCATGTATGTCATGGATATGTCCACCTTGTATTTTGCATAACGACCGAGAAGAAAGGAGGCCGGAAAGGTGAAGCAAATCGGAAAGAAAGCATTGACTCTCATTATTACGTTGTTACTGGTTTCCCTTCTGGCCTTCCTGGCGTTTCAGGTGATCCCCGGCGATCCCACCACCAAGATCCTGGGGACGGAGGCCACGCCGGAGGCCCGGGCCCAGCTCCGGGCGGAACTGGGCCTGGAGGGCCCGGTGCTCCTGCGCTATGGCAAGTGGCTCCTGGGCTTCCTCTGTGGGGACTGGGGCATCAGCTACAGCTACCGGATGGGCGTGGCGGATATGCTCCTGGATAAGCTCCCCGTGACCTTCCTTCTGACCATCCTGGCCTTTGCCATGACTGTGGTGGTATCCATCCCCCTGGGTGTGCTCCTGGGCCGTGTCCGGAGCTGGGGCGGGGAGGTGGTCATTACCGCCGTGAATCAGGCGGTGATGAGTGTTCCCAGCTTCTTTGTGGGCATTCTGGGCACCTATCTGTTCGGAACGGTGCTCCATGTTTATGCCAGCGGCAGCTATGTCAGCCCGGAGCAGGATTTCTGGGGCTGCGTTGCCTATCTGCTGCTGCCCGCGGCGGCCATCGCCCTGCCCAGGATCGCCATGACGGTGAAAATGCTCCGGGCTTCCATCGCCCAGGAACTGGGCAAGGACTATGTCCGCACCGCCCGGAGCCGGGGCGCGGGGCGGTGGGAGATTCTCCTGGGCCATGTGCTGAAAAATGCCATGCTCCCGGTGATCTCCTTCCTGGCGGTGTCCGCGGCGGAGATCCTCACCGGCTCCATCATCCTGGAGCAGGTCTTTGCCATCCCCGGGGTCAGCCGGCTGCTCCTGGCGGCCATAACCGGCCGGGACTTTCCTGTGGTTCAGGCGGTGGTGGTGATCCTGGCGGGATGGATCGTATTGGTGAATTTCCTGGCGGATCTGCTGTGCCGATGGGTGGATCCCCGGATCCGGCTGGAATAGGAGGGCTGGCATGAAGAAAAAACTTGACCCCTTCCTGGTATTTGGCGGGATTCTGGCCGGCGGCATGACGGCCCTGATCCTCCTGGGCTATTTCTGGACGCCCTATGACCCGACGGCCATGGCCTCGGCTAAATTCCTGCCCCCCTCCTGGGAGCATCTTCTGGGTACGGACAATTTTGGCCGGGATATTTTCAGCCGGGTCCTCCGGGGCGCGGGTACCTCAGTGTGGATCGCGGCGCTGGTGGTGCTCATCGGCGGCAGCCTGGGCACCCTGATCGGCAGCCTCTGCGGCTATTACGGCGGGGTGGCGGATCTGGTTCTGACCCGGATCTGCGATGCCATCACCGCATTCCCCTCGGTGCTGCTGGCCCTGGTGGTCATCAGCTTCCTGGGCCAGGGCACGGCGAATATGGTGCTGGCTCTGGGAATCCTGTTCATCCCCAGCTTCGCCCGGGTGGTCCGGGGGGAGTTTGCCCGGTGCCGGGGGGAGAATTATGTGAAAAACGCCCGGCTCATGGGGGTGGGGGACGGGCGGATCCTCTTTGTTCACATCCTGCCCAACACCTTTCCCGTCCTGCTGAGCAGCGTGACCATTGGCTTTAACAACGCCATTCTCAGCGAGGCCAGCATGAGCTTCCTGGGCCTGGGCATCCAGCCCCCCTATGCAAGCCTTGGCTCCATGCTCAGCGACAGCCAAACCTATCTGAAAAGCGCCCCCTGGTATGCCCTGGGCACGGGATTTGCCATGATGCTGCTGATCCTGGGCTACAGCCTTCTGGCGGAGGGCTTCCAGCGGCGGGGGAAGGGAAGGTAAACCATGGGAGATATTTTGGAAATTCGGGATCTGCGGGTGCGGTTTCGCAATGCGTCCGCGGACCGCTTTGCCGTGGACGGCCTGAGCCTTTCCATGGCGGAAGGGGAGATCCTGGGCCTGGTGGGAGAGTCCGGCTCCGGTAAAACCGTGACCGCCATGAGCATCTGCGGCCTGCTCCCCCGGGAGAAGGCGGAATTCAGCGGCTCCATCACCCTGAATGGCCGGGAGATCTTTTCCTGCCGGGAAAAGGAGCTGCGCCGGATCCTGGGGAAGGATATCGGCGTGGTGTTTCAGGAACCCATGACTGCCATGGACCCGCTGAAGCCCATCGGTGCCCAGGTGGAGGAGGCACTGCGCCTGCACACCTGCCTGGGGGCCAAGGAACGCTGGGCCCGGGCCCTGGAGGCCCTGACCCAGGTGGAGCTGCGGGAGCCGGAGAAGCTCTATAATCGCTATCCCCACGAGCTTTCCGGCGGCATGCTCCAGCGGGTCATGATCGCCGGTGCCATTGTCACCTGCCCCCGGCTGCTCCTGGCGGATGAGCCCACCACCGCCCTGGATGTCACCGTCCAGGGGGAGATTCTGGCCCTGCTGCGCAAGCTGAACCGGGAGACAGGAATGGCGGTGCTCCTCATCAGCCACAACCTGCAGGTGGTGCGCAAGCTCTGCACCCGGGTGGCGGTGATGCAGCGGGGGAAACTGGTGGAGGACCGGCCGGTGGCGGATATTTTCCGGGATCCCCGGCATCCCTACACCCGGAAGCTCCTGGCCGCCATTCCCACCCGGGACCGGAAGCTGATTTAAGGAGGCGGACATGGAACCGATATTGGAAGTAAAACATCTGAACAGTTTCTACACCCAGGCCCGGGGCAGCCGGAAACAGGTTTTGAAGGATGTATCCTTCACCATCCATCCGGGGGAGATCCTGGGCCTGGTGGGGGAATCCGGCTCCGGGAAGACGACCCTGTGCCGGGCTATTCTGGGCCTGGTAGGGGACTATGAAGGGGAGATCATCCACCATTCCACCCGGCCCCAGATGGTGTTTCAGGATCCCTTCAGCAGCCTGAACCCCGCTCATACCATTGGGTGGATTCTGGAGGAGCCTTTGCGGGTCCAGGGAAAGCTGAACAAGGCCCAGCGCCGGGAGGCGGTGCTGGAAATCCTGGAGCAGGTGGGCCTGGGGGCGGAATATGCCCGGCGCCGTCCGGCGGAGCTGTCCGGCGGGCAGCGCCAGCGGGTGAGCATTGCCGCGGCGGTGATCGGCCGCCCGGCCCTGGTGATCGCCGATGAGCCGGTGAGCGCCCTGGATGTCACCGTCCAGGCTCAGATCCTCCGGCTGCTGGTGGACCTGCGCCGGCGGTATCAGCTCAGCTATCTGTTCATCAGCCACGATCTGAATGTGGTCTACCAGCTCTGCAACCGGGCTCTGGTGATGGAAAACGGTGCCATTGTGGAGCAGAATACGGTGGATGAGCTGTTCACCCATCCCCGGCACCCCTATACCCGGCAGCTCCTGGCTGCCCTGGACTGAAAAAATGCCCGTCCCGGCAAATTCGGGCGGTTGTAAAACAGTTTTCTGTCCATGGAGCCGGTCGTGCCGCAACTGGCAAAGCAGTACGGCGTGACCGAAAAGCTGAAAGTCGAAAACCAAATCTTATGGGACAGATTTTAGAAATGTTTAATGAGTATTGCACAAAATAACCACAAACTAAACACCCTGCAAGACTTCAAATCTTGCAGGGTGTTTTACTGTCAAAATGTATGTAATCCCGCAAGGCAGGGAAACTGCCCTGCGGTGTTGTTTTCGGTGTTACGGCTACTTTGCCGCTGGTCGCCGCGGCGTGGGCTGCGGTCTGCGCGGTGTCATGAAAACCCGTGACGGCGAACCTCTGAGCGGTGCCGTTGTGACCGCTTCCGAATTTGCCGGTGTTGGCAATCAGCCTACGGCTGCGCCCCAAATCAACCCGTTGACCGGTCAGCCCATGTAAGACAAGTGGTGCGAGGGAGGGCGGCTACACAATGGCCGTCCTCCCGATAGAAAGCAAAGGAGGCAATCTATGAAACATCATTTGTCAATCGACCTTGAAACCTATTCGGATATTGACATTAAAAAGGCTGGCGCTTACCGCTATGTGCAAAGCCCAAACTTTGAAATCCTGCTGTTTGCCTACAGCGTTGACGGCGCTCCCGTTCAGGTTGTCGATATGGCGCAGGGTGAAGCAATCCCCGAAGCTATTCTTTCCGCGCTGACTGATCCTGATTATCTCAAACACGCCTACAACGCGGCGTTTGAGTGGTACTGTCTCAGCCGCTACATGGGACAGGAACTACCGCCCTCTCAGTGGCGTGACACAATGCTCCACGGTCTGTATGCGGGCTATACGGCGGGCTTGGATGCCACAGGA
>CAYRYT010000012.1:0-24680 GCA_964428625.1 uncultured Oscillospiraceae bacterium
CCTCGTGGCCGTGGGTGATGAACATACCCCGCAGCTTCTTCTGGTTGGCCACCAGGTAGGAAAAGTCGGGGATCACCAGATCCACGCCGTACATATCCTCCTCGGGAAAGCCAACGCCGCAGTCAACAACGATCATGTCCTTGCCATACTCCAGGACGGTGATGTTCTTGCCGATCTCATCCAGGCCGCCCAGAGGGATAATTTTCAGTTTTTCTGCCAAAATGGTACTCCTTTCCATAAATGGGGTCAAAAATGACCATAACAAATACAGGCAACCGCTGTCCGTCCTTGGGCCCTGAATCGCCGTCGGAGCGGAGCAAACGCCTGCGTGAATATAAGGTTAGTATGGTGGAGCGCCCCCAGCCGCAGGGGCGGTCCTGTGCCCGGGTCTGCCCACCCGGCGCATACTGTGCATAGTATAACACAGGTTTGCCAAAAAGTACACAAAAATTTTTTGACACCCGGCGACAGAAAACGCCCCTTCCTGCTCCCAGGTGGAGGAAAGGGTGAAAACCATGCAGGATCGGAGGTGTCGCAAAAGAAAAATCCCGCCGGGAAGCATAAACCAGTTGCACCTTCCCGCTAAATTTGCTATAATAACCAGTACAGTTGGTTATGATGGGAGCATCATAGGGATTACAAGGAGGCGTTGGCTTGAATAAAAAATTGGGACGGCTGCTCCAGCCGAGCTTTGGACTGTATTTTGCGGTCATGGTGGGATTCTGCGTGGCGGCCATCGCCTTGGGCCAGTATGGCCTGGCGGCGGCGGAGGCTGTGGTGACGGTACTTCTGTTCGGTGCCTATTCCCTGCGGCAGAAGCGCCGGCACAAAACCATTGCGGATTTTGCCAACTCCGCCCTCCACCAGATCGAGCAGGCCTCCGTGGCTGAGCCGCCCTTCCCCATGGCCGTTGTGCGCCTGGCGGATGGGGCTGTGATCTACGGAAACCCAGCCTTCTGCCAGATCACCGGTTTCCAGGACGATTTCACGGAGAAGAAGCTGACTGCGGTTCTCCCGGGCCTGGGGACGGAGTGGCTGGCTGACCGGAAAACCGAGGCGCCCTACGATGTTACCGTCTCCGGCCGCCGGTATCGGCCCTACGGCGTTTCCGTCCGGGCGGATGACCCGGCGGGTACCATGCTGGGCGTGCTGTACTTTGCCGATTTGACGGAGCTGTACCAGGTGCGGGATGAGTATATCCGCTCCCGGCCGGTGGTCTGCATCATCCTGGTGGATAACTACGAGGAGCTGACCAAGAATATGACCGAGGGCGGCATTTCCAACCTCAACGCCAGGATCAACGATGCCATTACCCAGTGGAGTGAGGGCTACCGGGGCCTGCTACGCCGGCTGGAAAAGAATCGCTACCTGCTGGTCTTTGAAAAGCGGGATCTGAACCATGCCATGGAGGAGAAATTCTCCCTGCTGGAGGATATGCACCAGATCCTCAGCCCTTCGGGCCTGGCGGCTTCTGTGTCCATCGGCTTGGGCGTGGAGGGGGAGAGCTTCGAGGAAAGCTATAATTTCGCGGCGTTGTCCATTGAGATGGCGCTGAGCCGGGGCGGTGACCAGGCCGTTGTCAAGGACCGGTTCAATTTCAACTTCTACGGCGGCCGGACCAAAGAGGCGGCTCACCACAGCAAGGTCCGCTCCCGGGTCACGGCTAACTCCCTGATGGAGCTCATCGGCCAGAGCAGCCATGTGTTCATCATGGGCCACAAAAACGCGGATCTGGACGCGGTGGGTTCTGCCATGGGCATTGCCTGCCTGTGCCGGAAGAAGGGCAAGCGGCCCTATATCGTGGTGGACCGGCAGTATAATGCCGCCCAGCGGCTGATCGAGGAAATTTCCCAGGTGCCGGAGTACAGCGATTGCTTCCTCTCCGGCCAGGATGCGCTGCTGCTGTGCGATAATAAGTCCACCCTGGTGGTGGTGGATACCAACCGCCCGGATCAGGTGGAGTTCCAACCCCTGCTGGAGGCCATTCCCCGGGTCTGTGTGGTGGATCATCACCGGCGGGCGGCGGATTACATCAATCCTGTGGTAGTGAATTTCCATGAGCCCTATGCCTCCTCGGCCAGCGAGCTGGTGACGGAGATGCTGGAATATGGGGTGGAGAAGGCGGACATTCTGCCCATCGAGGCCAAGAGCCTCCTGGCGGGTTTGTTCCTGGATACCAAGAGCTTCCATGTCCGTACCGGCGAGCGCACCTTTGAGGCGGCGGCATATCTGCGCCAGCTGGGGGCGGATCCCGTGGAGGTCAAGAAGCTCCTGCAAAACGATTTCCAGGATACTATGACCAAGTACCAGATCATCAAATCCGCCCGGATGTACCGCAAGGATATCGCCATTGCCGCCCTGAGCGGGACGACCACCCGGGTGCTGGCGGCCCAGGCTGCCGACGAGCTGCTGAACATCTCCGGCATCAACGCCTCCTTCGTCCT
This sequence comes from uncultured Oscillospiraceae bacterium, assembly GCA_964428625.1. GTDB lineage: Bacteria > Bacillota > Clostridia > Oscillospirales > Oscillospiraceae > Faecousia. The sequence goes on from CAYRYT010000012.1 coordinate 2,445, forward strand.
GTACCCCGATGGAGAGCGGGTCATTATTTCCGCCAGAAGCATCGGTACGGCCAATGTTCAGATGATCCTGGAACCCCTGGGGGGCGGTGGCAACCAGGCCACGGCCGGTGCCCAGGTGAAGGATTCCAGTGTCAAGGATGTGCTGGACCGTCTGGTGGCGTCCATTGAAAAATTCTATGAAAAGTGAGGAATATGTATTATGAAAGTCATTCTGCTTCAGGATGTGAAGGGAAAAGGTAAGAAGGGCCAGATGATCGAGGTCTCCGACGGCTACGCCCGGAACTTCATGCTGCCCAAGAAGATGGCCATGGAGGCAACGCCCGATGCCATCAATACCATGAAGATGAACGACAAGGCCACCCAGGAGCGGATCGCCCGGGAGAAGGCCGAGGCACTGGCCACGGCCAAGAAGCTCCGGGAGCTGACCGTGGTGGTGAAGGCCAAGGGCGGCGGAGCCGGCCGTCTGTTCGGCGCGGTGACCACCCAGGAAATCGCGGAGGAACTGGCCAAGACCTCCGGCATCAAGCTGGACAAGCGGAAGCTGGTCCTGGCGGAGAATATCAAGAATGTGGGCACTTATACCGTGACCTGCAAGCTGGGCTACGAGATCACCGCCCCCCTGACGGTGAAGATCGAGGAAGCCTGATTCGGAGGGTGCTGTCCCGGGGAGGACACTTTCCGCTACACACAGATGAAAGGAGAACCCCAACATGGATGAAGAACTCTTGTCCCGGCAGCCGCCCCAGTCCCTGGAGGCGGAGCAATCGGTGCTGGGCTCCATCCTCATTGACAGCCGGTGCCTGACGGATATCATTGGCCTGCTGAAACCGGAGGATTTCTACTTACAGCAGAATCGGGAGATCTATGAGACCATCTACACCATGTTCAATTTCTCCCAGACCATTGACCCGGTGACGGTTCTGGATAAGATGAAGGAACGGGGCGTCTACCACGACAATTCCCGGGACTACATCCTCCAGCTCATGGAAATCACCCCCACCGCCGCCAATGCGGTGCGCTATGCCAACATTGTCAAGGATAAGGCCATGCTCCGGGGCTTGGCCCAGGCTGCCTCCGATATTACGGAAACGGTTTATGACGAAGTGGGCACCCCGGCGGAAATGCTGGAAAGCGCCGAGCGGAAGATCTTTGCCCTGCGCAAGGGGGAAAACGGTGACTCCCTGGAGCATATCGGCACCATTTTGCACAAAGTCTATGACCATTTGACGGAGCTGAGCCAGTCCGATTCTGCCATTCCCGGCCTTTCCACCGGTATGCGGGATCTCGATGCCAAGATCAACGGTCTGAACAAGTCCGACCTGATCCTGCTGGCTGCCCGTCCCGCCATGGGTAAATCCGCCTTTGCCCTGAATGTGGGCCTGAGCGTGGCCAAGAAATACGGCAAGACCGTGGCGATTTTTAACCTGGAAATGTCCCGGGAGCAGCTGGCCATGCGTCTGCTGTCCAGTGAGAGCTTTGTCAACAGCCAGAAGCTGGCTACGGGCAAGCTGGACGATGAGGAATGGATCAAGCTGGGCATGGCCTCCGCGGCCTTGAGCCAGACGGATATCCGCATTGACGATAATCCCACCATCACCGTGGCGGAGATGAACGCCAAGTGCCGCCGCCTGGATAACTTGGGGCTGATCATCATTGACTACCTGCAGCTCATGAGCGGCTCCGGCTACGGCAAAAACTCCGATAACCGGGTGCAGCTGGTGGGTGAAATTTCCCGAAGCCTGAAGATTATGGCCAAGGAGCTGAATGTTCCTGTTCTGTGCCTGAGCCAGCTGTCCCGTGCCGTGGAAAGCCGCACGGATAAGCGTCCCATCTTGTCGGACCTTCGGGAATCCGGCGCCATTGAGCAGGACGCGGACTCGGTGATGTTCCTCTACCGGGACGAATACTACAACGAAAACTCCGAGGACAAGGGTGTGGCGGAATGTATCGTGGCGAAAAACCGGCACGGCGAAACCGGAACGGTGAAGCTGCAGTGGCTGGGCCAATTCGGTACCTTTGCCGACCGGGAGTGGAAGCATGCTGAATAAGCTCCTGTCCCTGATCCGGGAATATGATATGCTCCATCCCGGGGATCGGGTGATCTGCGCCATTTCCGGAGGGGCGGATTCCGTAGCCCTGACCTTTGCCATGTACTTGCTCCGGGAAAAGCTGGGGATCACCCTGGAAGCGGCTCATTTTAACCATCATCTCCGGGGGGCAGAGTCCCAGCGGGACGAGGACTTCGTCCGGGAGCTGTGCGACCGTCTGGATATCCCCCTGTATGTGGGCCAGGCCCATGTTCAGCCTGGGAAGAAGGGCTTGGAGGCCGCCGCCCGGGATGCCCGGTACGCCTTTTTTGAGACCCTTCCGGGGCTTGTGGCCACAGCTCATACCGCCGATGACAACGCCGAAACGGTGCTGATGCACCTGGTTCGGGGGACGGGGCTGAAAGGCCTGGGTGGCATTGCCCCTGTCCGGGGGCGGTACCTGCGCCCCATGCTCCAGGTGACCCGCCGGGAGGTGGAGGCATTCCTGAGGGAATACCACCTGACCTGGGTTCAGGACAGCTCCAATGATGGGGACGCGTTCCTGAGAAACCGGATCCGCCATCGGATCATGCCTTTGCTCACCGAGGAAAATCCCCGGCTGGCGGAAAATCTTTCCACCATGGCCCGGGGTCTGCGGGGGGAGGAAGCCGCCCTGGAAGCCCTTACGGCGGGGGTGGAGCCCCGGGTGGAGGCACTCCTGGCACTGGAACCGGCCCTGCGCCGCCGGGCGCTGCGGCAATTTCTGATCCAATGGGGCGTTCCGGAACCGGAAAACGCCCATGTGGCCCAGATGGAGGCCCTGGTTGTTTCGGACAATCCCTCCGCCCGGGCCCAATTCCCCGGGGGGATCACCATTGGCCGGGTGTATGACCGCCTGGAACCGGTGGAGAATGCCCTCCAGCCCCCGTGCCAGACCCTGGAATGTCCGGGGGAGGTGGTGTTTGGGAATTACCGGATCCGTTGCACCCCCAGCCGGGAGGTCATCGAGGAGCGGGATTCCTTCACCGTTACCCCCCAGGGCCGGATCCGGGTTCGCAGCCGCTGCAGTGGCGATACCCTTCGCCGGAAACAGGGGCGTAAGACACTGAAGAAAATCCTGATTGATGAGAAGATTCCGGCTGCCTGCCGGGCATACATTCCGATTCTGGCCGATGACGGGGGGATCCTGGGTGTCGCCGGGCTTGGGCCTGACCGGGACCGCCTGGGCCCCGGTGTTCGGATCTGGGTGGAGGACATATCACACAGCCACAGGCTGAAAAAACACAGAATAACGCGGGAGGGTTATCCTATGCACAAGGACATTGAACAGATACTCATTACCGAAGATCAGATCCGCGCCCGGATCCAGGAGCTGGGTCGGGAGCTGACGGAGCAGTATCGGGATAAAAACCCGATTTTTGTAGGCGTGCTCAAGGGCGTGGTGGTGTTCTACGCGGATATGGTGCGGGCCTTCGAGGGCCAGTGCCAGATGGAATTCATGTGGATCTCCTCCTACAGCGGCACCCAGTCCACCGGGAACATGGTGGTGAAGCGGGATGTGGAGGTGGATATCCGGGATCGCCATGTGGTGATTCTGGAGGATATCTTCGATACCGGCCGTTCCCTGGACTATACCTACCGCCATTTGCTGGCCAAGGGGCCTGCATCCCTGAAAATCTGTACCTTCCTGGATAAGCCCGCCCGCCGCCTGCCGGAGATCACCCTGAAGGCGGATTATGTTGGCTTTACGGTGCCCGATGCCTTCGTAGTGGGCTATGGCCTGGATTATGACGAGCATTACCGGAACCTTCCCTACATCGGTGTGCTGAAGCCCGAGGCTTACAGCAAATAAGCCCCGTCCCCAAAGTTTGTAAGTTTTTCCCCACACCCTTCCCGGTGGAGGGCGGGGATCAAGTAAGGAGACTACCCTATTGAAAAATCGCAGATTTCTATCAATTGCGCTGTATGTGCTGCTGCTGGTGCTGGTCTTTTCCTGGGTCTTGGGCCTGATGGATCTGACCCAGGGGGCTATGCCCTATTCCCAGGTGGTGCACCAATTCCAGATCGAGAATGTCCGCAGCTTCGTGGTGCGGGATCAGCGAATCACCCTCAAGCTTTATAATCCCTATCAGGGGGAGACCACCGTCTCCACGGATCTGGCCGATTCCGACCAATTCCGCCGGGAAATGTGGCAGACCATCCAGGACCAGACCCAGCGGGGTGTGCTGGAATCCTATGATTTCCGCCCCGTGGAGGCACTGAGCCCCTATGATTTTATCCTGCCCATTATTCTGGCCGGGCTGGCTCTGCTGCTGGTGTGGATGCTGCTGACCCACCGGATGAACGCAAACAATCCCTTGGCCAACTTCGGCCGGGCCAGAACCGTCCAGGGTGTCCCCAACGGGGAGAAGGTCACCTTTGCCGATGTGGCCGGTGCCCAGGAGGAAAAGCAGGAGCTCCAGGAAGTGGTGGATTTCCTCCGGGATCCGGAGAAATTCCAGAAGATGGGTGCCCGGATCCCCCATGGCCTGCTTCTGGTGGGCCCTCCCGGCACAGGTAAGACCCTTCTGGCCCGGGCGGTTGCCGGCGAGGCGGATGTGAATTTCCTGTCCATCTCCGGCTCTGATTTCGTGGAGATGTATGTGGGTGTGGGCGCTTCCCGTGTCCGGGACTTGTTTGACCAGGCCAAGGCCGTGGCCCCTGCCATTATCTTCATTGACGAGATCGACGCAGTGGGCCGCAAGCGCGGCTCCGGTCTGGGCGGCGGTCACGACGAGAAGGAGCAGACCCTGAACCAGCTCCTGGTGGAGATGGACGGCTTCTCCAAAAATGCGGGTGTGATCGTCCTGGCGGCTACCAATCGGCCGGACATCCTGGATCCCGCCCTCCTCCGTCCCGGCCGGTTCGATCGGCAGATCCATGTGGGCGCACCGGACATTCAGGGCCGTGAGGACATCCTCAAGGTTCATGCCCGGGGCAAGCGCCTGGATGAGACGGTGGATCTGAAGCGGCTGGCCCGGTCTACGGTGGGCTTCACCGGTGCGGATCTGAGCAACCTGCTCAACGAGGCTGCCATTATGGCCACCCGCCGGGATCGTTCCGCCATCACCATGGACGACCTGAACGATGCCATGATGAAGATTCTGGCCGGCCCCGAGAAGCCCAGCCGGGTGCGGAACCGCCGGGATCTCCGGGAGACTGCCATCCATGAGGCTGGCCATGCTGTGGCCATGCAAGCTCTGCCCACCCAGGATCCCGTGATGCAGATCACCATTGTTCCCCGGGGCCAGAGTCTGGGTGCCACCTGGTCACTGCCCAGGGATGATTCCGCCAATATGACCCGCAACCAGATGTTTGAGCAGATCGTTGCCCTCCTGGGCGGCCGGGTAGCGGAGGATCTGTTCTTGGGAGATATCTCCGTGGGTGCCTCCAACGACATCCAGCGGGCTACCAAGCTGGCCCGGGATATGGCCGCCCGGTACGGTATGTGCGAGCGATTGGGTGCGGTCGCCTATGACAGCGACGGCGAGGTGTTCATTGGCCGGGACTACGAAAAGACCAAGAGCTATTCCGAGAAGGCTGCCGCGACCATCGACGACGAGGTCAAGACCCTGATCGACCGGGCCTACCAGCGCTGCCGGGAGATCCTCCAGGAAAACCAGGAGAAGGTCCAGGCAGTGACGGAGTTCCTCTTGGCCCACGAGACCATGACGGGGGTTCAGTTCCGGCAGTGCATGGCCGGCGAGGCCATCACCGGCGATGCCAATACCACCCTTTTCGACAGCTTCGACGCTGTGACCGGAGAGGAGCAGAAATAATAAACACCCGCCTTTGCAGCCGGAAAGCTGCAAAGGCGGGTGTTCTTTGTCCGATTCAGTTCTTGGCCAGGCGCTTGGTCAGCTCCGTTACCGCAACCCCGTGGGCCAGGCGGATCGGTGCGTCCGCGGGGATATCCAGGGGGCTTCCTGTGAGAAGTGTGAAGATCTGGGCCAGGAACTGGGGATTTTTCACCAGGAAAGGCCCGATCAGCTGGGTCGCATAGAAATTCTTCTGGTGAATACCGTCCAGGCCGTCCTCTTTGGTGTTGCCCAGCTTTTCCCCCAGGACCAGGGTGAGGAAGGGATCCGTGATCCCCCGGTAGATGCCGGAGGTGTTGACAAAGCCCACATAGCCGTCCGCCGTCATGGCATCGCCCAGGAAACGGCGGTCCCGGAGCATCTCTGTGGTGTAGGGGAATACGCCCAGACCCTCCTGGCACTGGCCGTTATAGGTGATTTCCCGGCCGAACAGGGTCATGGCGTTGCCCGTGGCCAGCCAGCAGGCACCGCTCTCCACACTGGCCTGGATGGCCTGGCGGTGGGGGAGCAGCCGCTTGGCGGCTTCCAGGAGGTTGCCCTCAGTGCCGGAGCCGATGAACAGGAAATCGGCGTTCAGATCCGGGGTGCCTTCCTCGTAAGTATCCACCCGGAGGGCATAGCCCTGATCCCGGAGGGTCTTGGCAAGAATGGCCACATTACCGTACTCCCCGTACAGGGAGAGAAGCTGGGGGAAAAGATGGAGAATGCGAATTTCTTTCATGGCAGTTACCTCATTTTGCGGTGGGGGTCAGGACCTGAACCCGGGAGAAGAGCTTTTCCTTGTCGGAGAAGCAGGTGATACCATAGACCATCTGGGCGGGTTCCCGGATCAGTTGGCCCATTTTGTCCAGATCCGGCTCCACGATCAAGGGGATATCCTCCACATCCACCAGCTGGAAGCGCACGGCCAGGTCATAGGCGTACTTACCGGTGAGGATGATTCGCTCCACCTGGGAGCCCTTGAGCAGATCGAAGGAGATGTCCCACAGCCAGCTGGTCTCGCTGGTGTAATACTTCCGGCTGATGGCATCCACCAGGATCACCAGGGTGGAGCGCTCCGGCTGGGCAGCCACATAGGCCAGGCTCTGGTTGTAGGAAGTGGAGTTTTCGTGCTTGGAGGTGATGAGGAAGCCCGGGTTGTCCCCTGCCTGGAAGCGGACATTCCGGCCGTTCTTCATGACAAAATCGCTGAGAACCTGGGCAATTTCCCCTCCGGGGATACCCAGTTGGGAAGCGGTGGCGTAGGCGGCGCAGAGGTTGTAGACATAATACTTGCTGGAAAAATCCAGGGCGATGGCATCGCCGTTGATGGTGATTTGCCCCTGGCCCAGATCCATGGAATCCACGGTATAGGCGGTATCCGGCCGGCTGTAGCCGCAGGTGGGGCAGTGATAGGTGCCCAGGTGGCTGTAGTGGAAGAAATCGTATTCCAGGGGAGCCTTGCACCGGGGGCAGTAATGGCAGTCGTTATACACCGCGTCAGAGGTCTGGGTGGAGAGGCTGTTGCGGTCCATGCCGAAGTAGAGCACATTCTCCCGACCCAGACCAAACTGGCGGACAATGGGATCATCGCCGTTGAGGATCAGCTGGGCCTGGGGGATCAAATCCACCGCGTCCTGGAGGATGTGGTAGATGTGGAAGGGATGGACATTCCGGGTCAGCTGATCCCGGTAGAGGTTGGTGACCACAAAGCAGGTGGGCTTGATGTACTTGAAGGTGTGTCGGGCGTACCGCTCGTCACTTTCCAGGAGTACCACATCCCCCCGGACCTTGCCGGAAAGGGTGGCGCTTTTCAGCAGCAGGGTGGTCACACCCTGGATCTGATTGCTACCTTCCTTGTTATAGATGACGGATTTGCCCCCGGCGGTGAGCACATTGGCCAGCATCTCCACCGTGGAGGTCTTGCCGTTGGAGCCGGTGACGGCGATGACATCCTGGGGCAACTCCAGCCGGGACAGAATATCCGGGCAGAGCTTTAACGCGACGGCACCGGGGGTGCTGGAGCCTTTGCCAATGAGATTCCCGGCGAAGGCCAGGATTTTACACAGAAAAATGGTTAGAAATTTCATGGCGACCCTTTCTTTCCTTGAATTGGTGGTTCTATTATACCATCCCCCGGCGGGATACGCAACCGATGGGGGAGGACTTGGGATAAAAAATCTCCAAATCCCAAAGGGATTTGGAGATTGGTGCGAGAGATGGGACTCGAACCCACACGGCGTAACCACACGCACCTCAAACGTGCTTGTCTACCATTCCAACACTCTCGCAGGTGTACTAGAACATTATAAGCCATGAACGCCGATTTGTCAACAGATTTTTTGGGGAAGGGCGGAGGAAAATCCCAAAGCGTCCACGGTGAGCAATCGATTGCGCAAGTTGCGAAAGCGGTTGTTCAACCTGTACAAAAAATGGAGAAGCATTTTGGCGAGTTGTGCCGTTGACGGCGACGCAAGGAAACCACTGCTCCCAAGGCAGATACCACCACCGCTCCCAAGACCGAGGAGCCCAAGGCCATCACCCTGACCGTTTGGGCACCCGCTGAGGTCCAGTCCGAGGAGCATCCCTGGCTGCAGACCATGACCGAGAACTTTGCCAAGGCCCATCCTGAGTACGAGATCACCTGGAAGTTCGAGCCCATCTCCGAGGCTGACGCCAAGAGCACCATCACCACCGATGTCACCGCTGGCGCCAATGTCTACATGTTCGCCAACGACCAGCTGGGTGAGCTGGTGGACGCCAAGGCTCTGGCTCCCATCACCGGCACCATCCTGGAGACCGTTATGGCTTCCAACGGCGACACCATGATCAGCTCCGTCACCTATAAGGATGTCGTCTACGGCGTTCCCTACACCGGCAATACCTGGTGGATGTACTACGATACCTCCGTGTTCACCGCTGAGGACATCACCTCCCTGGAGGCCATGCTCCAGAAGGGCAAGGTTGCCTTCCGTCTGCAGAACGGTTGGTACACCCAGGCCTTCTATCTGGCCAACGGCTGCTCCTTCTTCGGCCCCAACTCCAACGACGCTGCCCAGGGCTTCGACTTCGGCGGCGACAAGGCTACCGCTGTGACCAACTACCTGGTCGATCTGGTTGCCAACCCCAACTTCGTTGCTGACGACGACCAGAGCGGTCTGGCCGGCATCAAGGACGGCTCCATCAAGGCTTTCGTCTCCGGTGACTGGGAGGCTGAGGCTGTCCGTGAGGCTCTGGGCGAGAACTTCGGTGCCGCTCAGCTGCCCTCCATCACCATCGACGGTGAGGCCAAGACCCTGAAGGCCTTCGCTGGTTCCAAGGCCATCGGCGTCAACCCCTCTGTGGGCGACTCCGACACCCTGATCGCTTCTTACCTGCTGGCTGCTTACCTGGGCTCCGCCGAGGCACAGCAGGCTCGCTACGAGATTTGCGGCACCATCCCCTGCGACGCTTCCCTGGCTGATGCTCTGGCCAACGATCCCGTTGCCCTAGCTCAGATGAGCGTCCTGAACAACACTTCCGCTGTTCAGCCCACGATCCCCGAGATGGGTGTGTGGTGGGACAATGCCAAGGCTCTGGCCCTGGAGATCATTGCCGGCACCATCAACCACGACAACGCTGCTGAGAAGACCGAGGCCTTCAACACTGTCCTGAACGACAGCATCAGCAAGTAATCGCAAAACCGAACCCTGCGGCGGCGGCCTGAGTCTGGCCGCCGCCCTTCAAAACTTCTTAGGGAAGGGAGACGATGTTGTGTCCAAAACAAATCAACTGGTGAAAGAGGCAGCGCTTCGCAGCGGCCATGAAAAAATCACCCTGCTCAACGCACTGAAACACGGCAATTTCAGCACCTGGATTTCCTTCCTGGTGATGGGATTTGGCAATTTGCTCAATGGCCAGATCATCAAGGGCCTGATTTATGGGGCGTTGGAAGTGGGATTCTTCGTATTTATGTTCCTGCCCAAGGGAGGCCTGTACTGGCTCTCCTGCATCATCCCCACCATGATTCACCGGGAAGACACGCTGATTATGATCGATCACCCCATCCTCGGGCAGATCCCGGGGGAAACGGTAGTCACCGGCGAGTTTTCCCAGGTTGCCCTCCTGTACGGTGTGGCAACGGTGTGTCTGTGCGTGATTTTCCTGTTCTTCTGGCGGATGTCCGTGTGCAGTGGCTACCAGGCCCTGGTGACCAAGCGTAGCGGTAAGCGTCCGCTGACCTTTGTGCAGGATGTGAAGGAGCTGTTTGACTCCAAGATCCACAACCTGCTCATGACCCCCGCCATTGTCGGCATTTTGGTGTTCACCGTGCTGCCCCTGCTGTATATGATCTGCATGGCCTTCACCAATTACGACCGCAACCATCTGGATAACAATTTCGACTGGGTTGGCCTGACCAACTTCGTGGAAATACTGGACTTCAATTCCAGCATTGGTAAGCTGTTCTGGAGCGTATTGGGCTGGACCCTGATCTGGGCCTTCTTTGCCACCTTCCTGAACTTCTTCCTGGGCACCTTTGTTGCCATTATGATCAACCGTCCCACCACCCGCCTGAAGGGCTTCTGGCGTGGCTGCCTGTGTATCACCATTGCGGTGCCCCAGTTCGTTTCTCTGCTGGTCATGCGTTCCATGCTGGCGGATCAGGGCATTGTCAACCGCCTGCTCCAGGATGCCGGCTGGATCGCTGACGGCAGCTATCTGCCCTTCCTGTCCGAGACGACCTGGGCCCGGGTCACGGTGATCATCGTCAACCTGTGGGTGGGTATTCCCTACACCATTATGCAGGTTACCGGTATTCTCAAGAATATTCCCGCGGACCAGTATGAGGCGGCCCGGATCGACGGCGCCAATGTGGTCCAGCAGTTCCTTCATATTACCCTGCCCTATATGATCTTCGTGATGACCCCTTACATGATCACTTCCTTCACCGGAAATATCAACAACTTCAATGTGATTTTCCTGCTTAGCGGCGGCAATCCTGTGAAGGTGGGCAATACCGCCGGCGATACGGATCTTTTGGTCACCTGGCTGTATAAGCTTTCGGTGAACCTGAAGGATTACAACATTGGCGCGGTGATCGGCATTCTGACCTTCGTGATCCTGGCGGTGGTCTCCCTGCTGACCTATCGCAGCTCCGGATCTTACAAGGATGAGGAGGGCTTCCGATGAGCAAGAACCTGAAATCCACCGGCGGTGTCCGCTCCCGCCGTATCATTACCGATGTGATCGTCCATGTGTTCCTGGCGGTGATGTGCATTGTCTGGCTGATCCCCCTGTTCTGGTTGGTGATGCACAGCTTCCGGGGGGAGGATACGGCCCAGTTCGTCAAGACCTTCCTGCCCCAGCAGTACACCCTGGACAACTATATCCGCCTCTTTACGGACAAGACCCATGTGGACTTCCCCCGGATGTTCACCAATACCCTGATCATTTCCGTGTGTTCGTGTATCATCAGCACCTTCCTGGTGCTCAGCGTGGCCTACTGCACCAGCCGCCTGCGTTTCGGCTACCGCCGGCTCTACATGAACTTCGGCATGATCATCACCATGTTCCCCGGCTTCATGACCATGATCGCCGTGTACTACCTCCTCAAGGCCCTGGGCCTGACGGAGGGGGACTACCTGATCCTGGCGCTGATCCTGTGCTTCTCCGCCGGTGCCGGTACGGGCTTCTTGCTGATGAAGGGCTATATGGATACCATCCCGAAGGCCCTGGATGAAGCGGCGATGATCGACGGCTGTACCCGCTGGCAGATCTTCACCCGGATCACCCTGACCCTGAGCAAGCCCATGATCGTCTACCAGATCATCACTTCCTTTATGGCACCCTGGATCGATTTCGTCTTTGCCAAGGTCATTGTCCGGGCCAATTCCCAGTACTTCACCGTTTCCATCGGCCTGTGGACCATGCTGGAGAAGGAGCTGGTGAACCAGTATTTCACCCGCTTCTGTGCCGGTGCCGTGGTGGTGTCCGTGCCTATTGCCGCCCTGTACCTCGTTACCCAGAAGTTCTACCAGGAAGCCATGAGTGGCTCAGTGAAGGGATAATACCATGAAAATAGTTTCCAAAATCCTCAGCCTTCTGCTGGCGCTGACGCTGCTGGCGGGCTGCGGCACACCGGGAACCTCTGTCACCACCGCCCCCGAGACCTCGGGGGCGGCGCTTGAGCAAACAGAGCCTTCCGCCATGGCATTGGTGGAAGAAAACCTGGCCCGGATCGCCGCCCTGGGGGAAAGCCCGGAGGATAACTACCGGGTGTGGTACGAGCTGTTTGTCTACTCCTTCTGCGATTCCAACGGTGACGGCATCGGGGATCTGCAGGGGGTGATCTCCAAGCTGGATTACCTCCAGGAATTGGGAGTCAACGGCATCTGGTTCATGCCCATTCACCCCAGCACCTCCTACCACAAGTACAATGTATCCGATTATCTGGCCATTGACCCGGATTACGGCACCATGGCGGATTTTGAGGCGCTGATGGCGGAATGTGACCGCCGGGGTATCCGGGTGATCCTGGATCTGGTGGTCAACCATACCGGCAGCGACCACAAGTGGTTCACCACTGCCACCAATTATCTGCGCAGCCTGGGCCAGGAGGAGCCGGACAGCAAGGACTGCCCCTTTGTGGAGTACTACCACTTCTCCCGGGAGGGGGGGACGGGGTACCAGCCTGTGGCCGGTACCGATTGGTACTACGAGGCACAGTTCAGCCCGGATATGCCGGATCTGAACCTGGAGAATCCGGCCCTGCGCCAGGAACTGGAGCAGATCATGGCCTTCTGGCTGGATAAGGGTGTTGCCGGCTTCCGCCTGGACGCAGCGAAGGAATTCTACTCCGGCAACGGAGAAAAGAATATTCAGGTTCTTTCCTGGCTCCAGGAGACGGTGACCCGGCTGAATCCCCAGGCCTACCTGGTGGCGGAGGTGTGGGACAGCCTTTCCACCATCACCAGTTATTATGCCAGCGGCATCACCAGTATTTTTGACTATCCTTATGGCGACAGTACGGGTAAAATCGTCAACATACTCCGGGGTGCCGGGGATCCCGACCGGATGACGGGCTATGCCTCCTACCTGGAAAAGACGGAAAGCGCCTACCGGGCCCAGAACCCCGATTTCATTGATGCCTCCTTCCTGAGCAACCATGATGTGGGACGGATTGCCGGTTTTGTGGCCAAGGATGAGAACCTGACCAAGCTGGCGGCGGCGATGAACCTGATGATGGGGGGCAGCGCCTTCGTCTACTATGGGGAGGAGCTGGGCATGACCGGCAGCGGCAACGATCCCTCCAAGCGGGCACCGATGTACTGGAATGACCGGGGGGACGAGGGGATGACCCAGCCCCCGCCGGAGTGCGTGGTGCCGGAGACCTATCCCTTCCCCGCCTGGGAGGGCCAGCGGGAGGATCCTGCCTCCATCTACAATTATTATCGCCAGGCCATTGCCCTGCGCAAGGCCCTGCCTGTGATCTCCCACGGTGCGGTCACCGTGGAGGAGGCGCTGAACCAGGGCTGTGTCAGTGCCCAGCGAAAAACCTGGGGGGATAGCACCTGCATCATCCTGATGAATATTCAGGATGCGGCGGCCCAGGTGGATCTGTCCGGTTATGACCAGTGGACCCTGGCTGCGGGGCTCAGCGCCAATGGCGAGGCTATTGCCCTGTCGGGCACCACCCTGGAGCTGGCCGCCTATGGTGTGGCGGTATTGATCCCCAAAGCATAACGAAACGCCTCCGGGCGAAGGAATAAGGAGTATCCCATGATCGAAAATCCCAATACCCAACCCCGGGGCTTTTCTGCCAACGGCCTGCGGGCCTGGGGTCTGCTGTTCGTGCTGCTGGGAGCGGCGGGGCAGGGGATCCTGGAAAATCGCATTCTGGGCCTGGGGCAGATGACCGGCCAGGCCCTTCTGGAAGCCATGGAGGCAGATCCGGATATGATGGGTCTGGTGGGCCTGGCTATAATGGCCAGGGCGATGCAGACCTGTGCCGTGCCCCTGTTTGCCATGCTGACAGTGGAGGGATTCCTCCACACCCGGGACCTGAAGCGCTATCTGCTGCGGGTGCTGGGGATGGCTGTTCTCAGCGAGATCCCCTATAATCTTCTATCCGGGGGCAGCTGGCTGGATGTTTCCAGCCGGAATCCTGCCTTCGGTGTGGCGCTGGCCCTGGGTATGCTCTATGTGATGGGCTGCCTGCAGGGGAAGAAGCTCCTCCAGGCGGCAATTTTCCTGGGGGGTCTGGCCTGGACCTGGATGCTGGGCATCCGGGAGGGCGCCTGTCTGCTGATCCTGGTGGAGGCGCTGTGGCTCCTGCGGGACAAGCCCAATTTCCGCACCCTGGGGGGTGTTGGGGCCGGTGTTCTGTGCGGGGCGGTGTCGCCATACTATCTGCTGTGCCCCATGGCCTTCCTGGCTATCCACAATTATAATGGCACCAAGGGAGACCAAAGTCCCTGGGTGATCTACCTGGCTTATCCCGGGATCCTGGCCGGCGTTGCTCTGGCAGCGGCGATCCTGGGGTGAGATACCTGCCCGTTGGCTTCGGCCAACGGGCATTTTTTTGAAAACTTTAACAAAAGTCAAACATTATCCAAACCCTTTGGAAACATGGAAGGGGTATCATAGGGCCATCCAAACCGAAAGGGGTTATTACCAATGAATCAGAACGATCAGGAATTTCTGGCGCGGAAGATCCGCACCGAGTATACGGAAAAGAAGCACACGGAGCTGGAGAAGCTCCAGGAACTGGACAGCCGGGTGAAGCGCCCCGCCAATGTCTTTGGCTATCTCTACGGCGGCATCGCCGCCCTGGTCATGGGCGGCGGCATGAGCCTGACCATGACGGACCTGGGGGAGATTTTGGGCCTGGAGGATCCCCTGGTGACGGGGATCATCATCGGCCTGCTGGGCATGGCTATGGTCGCTTCCACCTATCCCATCTACCGCAAGATCCTCACCGGCCGCCGCAAGCGCTATGCCCAGGAGATCCTGGCGCTCAGCGGGAAGATTTTGGAGGACTGAGTATGTCCTGGAAGGCGTTCCTTCAAAAGGCGTTTCGGGATAGGAAGGAATCCGCCCAGGCCCAGCATCAGGTGGATCGTGCCCGGTTCCAGGCGATCAAGGCGGAATAGGGAGCAGCATGGGAAGAAGGGGGGAATTATTTTTCCCGCCTGGCGAAACGCAAACAAAACCTTAACATTTCTGTGGTAGAATCCAAGCAGATAATGGGAAGTTTGGAGGTTGCGCCATGTTTGAGATTTTGGTCCTGGAGGATGACCGGGAGCTGAATGCTACGGTCTGCGGATTTTTGAAGGGCTGCGGTTATCAGACCACGGGCTGCCTGGACGCCAATGCGGCCTATGATGCCCTGTATGATGGGGTGTTCGATTTGATTATTTCCGATGTGATGATGCCCGGGGTGGATGGATTTGCCTTTGCCCAGAGTGTCCGGGACACCAATCCGGAGATCCCCATTCTGTTTATGACCGCCAGGGATGACTTTGCCGCCAAGCAGCGGGGCTTCCGGGTGGGCGGGGACGATTATATGGTCAAGCCCATTGATTTGGAGGAGCTTGCCCTCCGGGTGGGCGCGCTGCTCCGCCGGGCCCGGATCGCCGCCGCCAGAAAGCTGGAGATCGGCAGCTTCCGCATGGATATGGACGAGCACACCGCTTATCTGGACGGGGAGGAGATCAACCTGACCAACCGGGAGTTCTCCATCCTCTATAAACTCCTGAGCTATCCCAAAAAGACCTTCACCCGCATCCAGCTTCTGGATGAATTCTGGGGTGCCGACACGGAAACCGCCCCCCGGGCAGTGGATGTGTACATGACCAAGCTCCGGGCCAAGCTGGCCCATTGCCAGGATTTTGAAATCAAAACGGTCCACGGGCTGGGCTACAAGGCGGTGTTGAAGTGAAAAAGCGTGGATTGTGGCAGCGCATTCTGGCTGCGGTTTATCATTATCTGCTGTTTTTCTGCCTGTCGGCCTTTTTGGTCAGCTGTACCCTGTCTCTGTTCGTCACCACATTGTCCCGGGAACTGGGAATCACCCTCACCGCCGAGACCCTGTCCCGGGCAGCCAAGCTGGCCTTTGGCTGCGTGGTGCTGATCAGCGTGCTGTTCACCCTGGTGGACAGTCTGCGCAGAAAGCTGACAACGGAGCGCATCGCCGGCCATATTCTGGCGGCGACCCGGGAGCTGGTGAAGGGGAATTTTGACACCCGCATCGAGCCTGTGGGAAGTATGATCACCGATGACACCTTTAACGAGATCATCGACGGGTTCAACCAAATGGCCCAGGAGCTGGGGAGTTTGGAGACCCTGCGGACGGATTTTATCGCCAATGTGTCCCATGAGATGAAGACCCCCTTGGCGGTGATGCAGAATTACGGCACCATGCTCCAGATGCCTGACCTGCCGGAGCAGACCCGGATCACCTATGCCAAGGGAGTGACGGAGGGCGCCTGGCGGATGGCGGATATGGTCGGCAATATCCTCAAGCTCAACCGCCTGGAAAATCAGCAAATCTACCCCCAGCGCCTGGAATTCGACCTGGGGGAGCAGCTGCGGGAGAATCTGCTCCAATTTGAGGATGTTTGGGAGCGGGGGCAGATCGAAATTGACGCGGATCTGCAAGAGGATGTGACGGTCCTGGCTGACCGGGAGCTGCTGAGCCTGGTGTGGAGCAATCTGCTGTCCAATGCTTTCAAATTTACACCCCCGGGGGGCACCGTGTCGGTACGCCTGACCGGGGATGAGACCTATGCCACCGTGGAAGTGCGGGATACAGGATGCGGCATGACCCCGGAGGTGGGCAGTCACATCTTCGAGAAGTTCTACCAGGGGGATCCCTCCCGGGCAACCCAGGGCAATGGCCTGGGTCTGGCCCTGGTGAAGCGGGTGGTGGATATCCTCCGGGGGGAGATCACCGTGGAGAGCCGGCTCTGGGTTGGCACCACCTTCACCGTTCGTATTCGGAGGTGGTGAGATGGACTGGAAACGATGGCTGCGGATGCTCCTGTTCCCCCATGGCCTTGTGATGGCACTGTTGATCCCCGGGGCGGGAGCCCTGCTGGTGTATACCATGACCAATTTGGAGGAGACGGCGGTACTGCGCATTGCCTCCTATGTCCTGGCCTTTTACGCGCTGGTGGTTTTTTGCTGCCGGATCCCAGCCATGATTCGCTGGGTTCGGATATTCCAGGGGGAGAACCGATGGCTTCGCCGGTGGCGTGGGGATCTGCGTCTGCGGACCAATGTGACCCTCACCGGCAATGTGCTGTGGAATGGGGCATATGCTCTGTTGCAGCTGGGGCTGGGTGTTTACCACCGCTCCCCCTGGTTCTATTCCCTGGCGGCATATTATGCCTGCCTCGCCTTTATGCGCTTTTTCCTGGTGCGCCAGACCCTACGCCATCGGCCGGGGGCGCAGATGCGCCAGGAGCTTCGGTGGTACCGCATCTGCGGCTGGACCTTCCTGGTGATGAACCTGGCCCTGTCCGCCATGATGCTCTATCGCATCCGGGAGAACCGGGGCGTTCGTCACCATGAGATCACCACCATTGCCATGGCCGCCTATACCTTTGCCTCTTTGACCATGGCCATTGTGAACGCGGTGAAATTCCGCCGGCATCCCAGCCCGGCAGTATCCGCGGCCAAGGCTATATCCCTGGCATCGGCGGTGGTGTCCTTGCTGACTTTGGAAAATACCATGCTCCTGACCTTCGGTGGGGAGGAGATGACACCCAAGACCCAGCTGCTGTTTCTGGCGATCAGCGGTGGAGCCGTGGCGGCGCTGATCGTGGCCATGGCGGTGTATATGATCGTGCAGAGCAACGAAAGAATCAAATGTTTGGAGAAGTAACCATGGAAAATCAGGAAATGTTTCAAATGACCTACTCCGCCCAGGAGCAGGAGGAGATCCGTGCGATTCGGGAGAAGTATATGCCCAAGACGGAAAGCAAAATGGATAAGCTCCGGGCCCTGGACGGGAAGGTGAACCGGAAGGCCACGAGCCTGTCCATTACCATCGGCGTTGTCGGCAGTCTGATCATGGGGGCGGGGATGAGCCTGATCATGACGGACCTGGGTGCCGCCATGGGTGCGTTGGCCTTCCCGATTGGGATCCTGATGGGCCTGGTGGGCATCGGCATTCTGGCCCTGGCCTATCCCGTCTATCAGTGGTCCCTGAAAAAGGAGCGGAAGAAAGTGGCGGAGGAGATCCTGCGCCTGGCCGATGAGCTGAGCCAATAAAGGAAAACCCAATACCGATCACAAGCCCCCAGTTTGGAAAATCCAAACTGGGGGCTTGTGGATTCGAGGGGACTTATTTGCATTTTCGCCTACAGCGAGAATTGTTGTGTTGCCGCCGTCCAGCCGACGGTAAGCAGCAGTCACCCGGACTGCTGTTTCCTATCCTTCGAGTCCCCAAAATAAAAAAGTAGCAGATGCCCAAATGGGCATCTGCTACTTGGTACGCCGAAACACTCAATATCCGAAACAGTGAGCGTAGAAGTGTTCTCCCCGGATATATTGAATGTGAACACGATCCTGCGACCATTCCCACCGTCTGAGTCGTAAATGTAGATGGAATTGACCAAGGTGTCGATCACTCTACGCCTGTATTCCTCATCATCAATATTGCCACGCTTGAAAGAAGTGAGCCAGTGAATGATCCGCTCCTTACTCAGGCGTGGCTTTTTTGCGTTCTCACGGGCGATGTTCCGTTCGAGGTCTTTCTTGCGGGAGGAAGCGGTGGATGCGGTAATCCACAACCACTTCGGCATCCTTCAAAGTCCGGCAGGAAGCGGCAAGACCCAGATGGGCATCGCCGCCGTAGCCAAGCTGGGGAAACGAACCCTCTGGTTGACCCACACCAAAGACCTTCTCACTCAGAGTAAGAGTCGTGCGGAACTGTACATGGACTCAGCCCTTCTCGGTACGATCACCGAGGGCAAGGTCAATATCGGCGAGGGCATCACCTTCGCTACGATACAGACCATGTGCCGCCTGGATTTGAGCCAGTATAAGGTAAATGAATTGTTCAGCGGTATCGGGGCGTTCCGCAAAGCCCTGATCCGCTTGGGCATCCCTCACGAGATCGTGGGTATCTCCGAGATCGACAAGTATGCCATTCAGTCCTACGAAGCGATTTTCGGAGAAACCCGGAACTACGGTGACATTTCCAAGGTCAGCAAACTGGATTATGCGGATCTCTGGACATACGGCTTTCCTTGTCAGGACATCTCTTTGGCTGGCAATCAGGCGGGTATCATCAAGTCAAAGCCGAGGATGATGCTACGGCGAAGATCGAAATGCTCCCCGAGCACTGCATCATCGACAATGACAACCACCTGACCATCGAGGATGTGGACAAGACCTTCTACATCGAGATGGCTAAGAAACGCATCAATGACTTCCTCGGCATCAAGCCCGAGAAGAAACCCCGTGGTAGGAAGACTACTGACACACCTAAAGAACCAAGGAGGAAATCCCAAATGGCTACCGCTAAGACTGCCGCTACCAAGGACACCACCGCCCTCAACGCTTTCCAGAAGGTGCTGATGGCTCGTGTGAAGTTCCTGGAAGCGGGTGCTAAGAAGACTGGCAAGAACATGAGCCTGTCCTTCCGCTACTTTGAACTGGATGACATCATCCCCGTGGCAACCCCCATCTTCATGGAACTGGGTCTGCTGCCCGTTGTGACCTTCACCGAGGAGGTCGCTACCATGACCATCGTGAACACCGACAAGCCCGAAGACAGCGTGGTGTTCTTCTCTCCCATGCGTGTCCCCGAGTCCAACCGTGGCACCAATCCCGTCATGGCTCTCGGCTCCGCCCACACCTTCCTCAATGGAGCACGATCCGCTTGGGAGAGCGTGAAAACGGTCTTCGGAAATGTGGCTTCGTTCTTCAAGGACACCTTCCAGAAAGCATGGCAGGGAATTGTCAATGTCTTCTCTGTCGCTGGTGAGATTTTCGTCAACATCAAGGACGGTATTCTCTCCGGCTTCAAGAAGGTGGTCAACGGCATTATCGGCGGTCTGAACAGTGCGATTGCGATTCCGTTCAACGGCATCAACTCCGCACTGCGGACGATCAAGAACATCAACATTCTTGGTTTGACCCCGTTCTCTGGTCTGAGGACGATTTCCGTTCCCTCCATTCCGTATCTGGCGGATGGTGGTATGGTCAACGCTGGTCAGATGTTCGTGGCACGAGAAGCGGGTCCCGAGTTGGTCGGTACTATCGGAAACAAGACTGCCGTTGTCAACAACGATCAGATGTGGTGTGTGATACAAACCTGGCTCTGTTCCCCAACCACGATTATGTGGTGGAAGCACTGCCCCCGGATGAGGATCTGACCTATCGTCAGTACCTCTCGTGGATCGCTGAAATCACGGGCACCTGTGGTTTCATGGACTGGAATGGTCACCTCGTCCTCAAGTGGTACGAATCCACTGATACGGTGCTGACCATGAAGGAACGGCATGAGATCCAGTTGAGCGTGAGCGATCAGCTTACGATCTCTGAAATCTATCTCAGTCTTCCGAAGGGTACGCCACTGGTTGCGTACAGACAGAAGATGGTTGGTATCAACAATGCCCACCCCGAGAGTGCATTGGATGTGCTCGGCGATATTCACCAGAACGGTGAAGGTGTGCTTGGCTTTGTCGGTATTCTGGATGCTGACTTCGATACTGTCTTCACGGGCGGTATCTACTGGTATGCGGCTTCCAGTGCATTGGACAACGCCCCTTCGACCAACAACGGCTTCCTCCTGGTCTTGTCCTTCGGAACTAACATCGTCCACATCTTCGTAGATGTCGCTACCTCCGGGCTGATGATGCGTTCTTACAACGCCACCTCCGAGGAGTGGGGTCTATGGGATGAAAAATAAAGGAGGGATTTACTTTGGCTCAGATTATCAAGGAGATTACCGTTGATGTTGCCAAGCGGAACCTGTTTCAGGCAATCGTAGCGAAGCAACACGACAGTAACTCCCGTTTTCTGAAAGTCACCCTCACAAACGAGGGTACAACCATCTCGGTTGATACCAACTCGGTTGTCACGATCAACGCCGGTAGAGCGGATGGTCTGGCGAGTGCCTTTGCTGGCGTGGTCAACGCCGATGGCACCGTCACCGTCCCGCTGACTACCTGGATGCTGGAACTTGACGATCTGGTCAAGTGTGACATCACAGTGGTTGACTCCGAGTCCCGCAAACTGACCTCCACTTCTTTTGAACTGGAAGTCGAAACCGCAGCCTATGATGACAGCGAGATCATGGAAGATGAGAACTACGATCTGCTGGTCAGCCTGCTGGGTAATGTTGACCTCACTGTTACCGCAGTATATTCCAAAGCTGTGCGTACTTATACCGTCCGTTGGTGGTACGATGCCGCACAAACCACCCTGGTTGCATCCGCTTCTGGCGTGGAAGCCTACGCCAGTGTGGATTATCCCGGCGAGGTGCTGACCTCCGACACGGGTGCTATCTGGATGGGCTGGGATGCCCTGACCACCAGCGTGGAGTCCGATATGGATGTCCATGCCGTGTTCGTCAGTCCCGTAATGCCCGACACTGTTGCTTCTGGCTATGACAGCGTGAAAACTGGTAACAGTGTGTTTCCTTCCAATCAGCACAAGGTACAAACCCGGCGTGACCACTTCCTCCATGCGAGAGCACAACTCAATGTTCTCGTGGGTCAGGTCGAGGTTGCGGCTGAGTTTGCTTCCATCGATGGTGAAACCATGAGGGAGTGGATGCCTGGTGACTTTAGGTGGTTAGTGCAACCCATCCGATCAACCATACGAACGGCTGGGGCAAGCTGAAAAGCGGTGCTGGTTGGATTAGCCTTGCTTACACCAAGCGAGTCTAACATAAAATCAAATCATAGGAGGTAAACGAAAATGGAATTTGTTACATGGGAAATGCTGGCTACTCACGCCGGAGCACTGGCGATGGTGCTGATCGTCACTCAGTTCACCAAGAACCTGAGTTTCATCGCCAAGATCCCCACCCAGGTCTGGTTTTACATCGTGGCACTGCTGGTGCTGTACCCGGCGAACTACTTCATCGGTGCGCTGACCATCGAAACCGCTGTGCTGATCCTGTTCAACGGCATCATCGTGGCTCTGGCTGCGAACGGCGGCTTTGAAGCCCTGTCCAAGATGTTCCCCAGTCTGTTCAAGTCCAGCGGCAATAACCAGTAAATAAAAAAATCGAGGGCATGGGATTTAACCCATGTCCTCGATTTCAATCACAAATCCGAAACAATGCTTCACATAGAAGAAGGGGTTCGGATTTGCACTATTTGGTACGCCGGAAGGGACTCGAACCCCCGACCTACTGATTCGTAGTCAGTCAC
>CAYRYT010000013.1:0-22831 GCA_964428625.1 uncultured Oscillospiraceae bacterium
ACAAGAAAATTGCCAACTATCTGACGGACAACGGCGTGCCCACACCCCGAATGTCCGAGCAGATGCGAAAAGAGGCCGAGGGAAAGGAAAGCAAGCGGAAGACGAAAGCGGATTGGGCTATCGTCACCGTGCAGGGGATTTTGGACAATGATTTTTACATCGGCACCCTGCGGCAGGGCAAGTACACCCGTGCCAAAATCAACGGCAAGGATGTGAAGCGGGACACCGGCGAGCATATCGTCATCGAAAACCACCATCAGGCCATCATTGATTACCGTACCTTCGCCACCACCATGGCACTGCGAGAGAAGCGCACCCGTGCCAACTATCGTGGGGTGAAGATCAACGACAATGTGTACTCCGGTTTTCTGGAATGCGGCGACTGTGGCAGTCCCATGTTTGCCATGAGCCGCAAAGATTTGGCTCCGGCTTACACCTGCGGAACCTACCATCGCCGAGGCCGTTCCGGCTGTACCAGCCACCACATTCGGGTAGACAAGCTGGACGAACTGCTGAAAGACTATGTGCAAAAGGTCATGGAAAGTTCTGTTGAGATGATTGAGCGGCTCAATCGGGACATTGCCAGGGAGAATGACGACATTGCCGAAACCGAGCAATCCGCCGACCATCTGGCAGAAGTGCTGGACGAGCTGATGGAAGAAATGAAGGTCACCAAGCGGCAGCGGATTCGGGAGATCATGAAAAAGCCGGAGCAGGAAGCCCAGATCGAGGCCACCTATGACGAGCTGGAATCTGAACTGCAAAAGAAAATCGATGGCCTGAACCACCAGATCGACCTGCTTTCCGACAAGCGGAACATGGTCATCAAGGTCAACCGTGCAGCAAAAACGGCGTTGGACGTATTCGCCGACATTCTGAACAAGGAGAAGCTGGAACGGACGGACTTGGAACTGATGATCGACCGGATTCTGGTTTTTGAAGATCATTTGGAGATCCACTTGCAGCGGGACATTGATTCCATCTTGAAAAGCGGAACTTTGGAGAACGCCGCAAATTTTAATTTGGGCATCGAAAATAGCTTAAATAGCCGTATAATCCAGTGTTCTCGGAACAAACTGGATAAGGTTTTCGATGTCCATGTTATCAGTGACGGCGACCCGTTGGAGATTTACACGGAGAAGGACGGCGGGGTGATTTTCCGGAAATACTCCCCTATGGGGGATTTGCAGGATTTTGCCGCCCAGCTGTGCGATGCCATCAGTGCCAACACCGGCAGCATCGCCGCCGTGGCGGACCGGGACAGCATCATTGCCCTCCACGGCGCGCCGAAGCGGGAGCTGCTGGACAAGCCCAACTCCCAGGAGCTGGAGGGCCTGATGCGGGAGCGGAAGGCCTATCGCTTCCATCCTGGGGACAAGCCCCTGCCGGTGATCCAGGACAGCCAGCGCTTCAGCCTCTCTGTGGCGGCGCCCATCATCTGCCAGGGGGATCTGCTGGGGGCGGTGCTGCTGCTCCAGGGGGAGGAGAAAAAGGGCCCGCCGGAGTCGGATCTGAAGCTGGCCCGGACGGTGGCAGGCTTTCTGGGCAAGCAGATGGAATGCTGAAAAAAGGGAGAGAAGCGGTGGCTTCTCTCCCGATTTTTTTAGGATGCGGCGGGGTCTTTGGGGGCGGTGAGATTGCGGATCCAACTGCCCCGGTGGATCATATAGGCACCAATGGCACATTTGATCAGATCCGTACTCTGGCACAGGGCATACAGAGGCAGGATGGGGATGGCGGTGAACCGGCTCAGGCAGAAGGCCAGGGGCACACACAGGCACCACACAAAGCAGCTGTCGAACAAGAAGGTCACCAGCGTCTGGCCGCCGGAACGGAGGGTAAAGTAGGCGGCGTTGGTATAGGAATTGAAGGGCATCATCAGACCGGAAATGATGATCAGCCGTCCCGCCAGCCGGCGAACGGAGTCGTCGGTATTGTAGGCCAGGGGAAACAGGCCGGATCCCAGAACCATCAGTCCGCCGAAAACCAGGCCGGAGAGCACCGACACGAAAATCAGCTTCCGGTTGGTATCCCGGATGGTTTCCTCCGGATTGCCGGCACCCAGCATCTGGCCCATGATGATGCCGACACCGTTGCCCATGGCCAGATAGACCACGCTGGCCAGGTTGTACAGGGTGCTGGAGATGTTCATGGCGGGGACTACATCCAGGCCGCAGGTGGAGTAGCACTGGCTCATGATGGCCTGGCCGGTGGCCCAGAGGAACTCGTTGAGGAGCAGAGGCAGACCCGTGATGGTGATCTGCCGGAGCAGAGCCGGGGGGATCTCAAAGGAGCGGTAGACACCACGGATATAGGGGTTGGTCTTTTTGTGGCAATGGGTCCAGGCGGCGACGATGGCAAGCTCGGCAAGGCGGGAGACCACCGTGGCAATGGCCGCACCCCGGACACCCAGGGCGGGGGCACCGAAATTGCCGAAGATCAGCACATAATTCAGCACCAGGTTCACCAGCACCGCCACGACACCGGCGACCATGGGGACCAGGGTCTGGCCGGTCTCCCGGAGGGTGCTGGCGTAGACATTGGTCAGGGCGAAGGGAACCAGGCCCAGCAGCATCATCCGTAGGTAGGAGATGCCATAGCCCAGAGTCAGCGCGGCATCCTTGGGATCCCCCTCTCCGGTGAGGTAGAGCTCAATGAGGGGACGGTCCGCAAAGAAGAACAGACCCATGCCTCCCAGGGCGATGGCCATGCAGACCATGGTCTTGAAGCGGAAGGTGTGGCGCACACCTTCCTGATCCCCGGAGTCGTGGAACTGGGCGGTGAAGATGCCCGGCCCGGAGCTGGCCCCGAAAATGCACAGATTGAACACAAACAGAAGCTGATTGACGATGGACACACCGCTCATGGGGATGGTGCCGATTTGGCCCACCATGATGTTGTCCAGCAGGGAAACGAAATTGCTGATGCCGTTTTGGATGATGATGGGCACGGCAACGCCCAGTACACGGCGATAGAACGCCTTGTCTCCCAGGTATCGTTGTAACATAGAAACCTCGTTTTTGTGATGAATTCGGCGGATCAGAGCTCCTGACCTGCCAGAAATACCCGCTTGTGGGCATAGGATTGGTCACAGACCAGGAAATCCGCAACCTTCCCCGGGGTGATGGAACCCACTTCCTCCGCTGCGCCGATGGCCAGGGCGGGGTTGTAGGTGGCGGCCCGGATCACATCCTCCTCCCGGAGGTCCCAGGCCAGGCAGTTGACCAGGCACTGGTACAGGTTGGTGGCGGAGCAGGCGATGGTGCCGTCGGCCAGCCGGGCCACACCGTCGATCAGCCGGGCAGTCTGGCCGCCCAGCTCAAACTCCGTGCCGTCGGGCAGACCGGCGCACCGGCCGGAGTCGGATACCAGCACCATCCGTGCCCCGCCGAACATGGCAAAGGCCAGCCGAACGGCAGCGGGGTGGATGTGCAGGCCGTCGCAGATGATCTCCGCCCGGATATCGGGATTTTCCACACAGGCGGGGATCACCCCGGGGTTGCGGTGGTTGATGCCGGGCATGGCGTTGTACAGGTGGGTCAGATGGGTCACGCCGGCGTCACAGGCGGCTTTGGCGTGGGCGTAGTCCGAATCGGTGTGGGCGATGGACACGGTGCAGAGCCGGCGGGCCTGCTCCACGAATTCCACCGCGCCGGGAAGCTCGGGGGCGATGTCCACAATGCGGATCAGACCGCCGCAGTCCTGGTAGAGCTTCCGGAAGCCGGGGAAGTCCGGCTCCTTCAGATAGTCGGGGTTCTGGGCACCCCGCTTCTTGTAGGAGAAATAGGGGCCCTCCATCTGAATGCCCCGGAGGACGGCCAGACCCTGGGGGCGGCTGTCCGCCAGGCGGCGGGCGGTGGCGAAGGCCTTCTCCAGCACGGGATAGGGCAGGGTCATGGAGGCGGGGGCGAAGGAAGTGACACCCTGACGGGCGTAGAAGGCGGCCATGGCCGCCAGACCCTCGTCGCTTCCGTCGGAGAAGTCGTAGCCGGAGTTGCCGTGGGTGTGGACATCGATCAGACCGGGGATCACCGTGGCACCCTCCAGATCCACAGCGTCGGCGGGCACCTGTTCCGGCAGCACGGCACCGAACCGGCCGTCTTTCACCTCAAAGGCACCCAGGTGGAAGGAAAAATCGGAAGTAAAGATCCTGGCATTCTTGTAGAACATAACTTGCGCTCCTTTTCCGTCCCGGATCCGGCAGCCCCGGAAACCCAGGATTTATTCTTTATATTTTACCACGCCGGGAAGGAAAATGCAAGTATAGGGCGATTTTCGGGAGAAAGGAGCCGGCTTCGGCCCTGCCGGATTCCCCGGCGGGCCATTTCCATGCACCGGCGATTCCCGCAAATCCCACAGAAATGGGGCGGAATCTCTGAGCAACAAAGGTTCTGTCCTGTTAATTGTACAGCGAACCTGATAGGATAGAAAGCGGAGGGATGCTATATGACATTGTTATTCATTCTGCTGTTTCCCATTGCTGTACTGATCGAGCTGCTGCGGATATCGAAGTAAGCACAGAAGGGCCGTCCCGGTTTGGATCGGGACGGCCCTTCTGTGCAGATGCGCGGGGCCGGCTGAGGAATTTCCTGCCAGGAGCAACCTTGCGACCTATGTGCCGTTGGCCGTGCAATCGCCCAGAGAGCAGGATTTCCAGAGGATCCCCGCAAAAAACGGGAAAAATGGAAATAGCTATTGACAAAGGGGGAATAAAATGGTATATTTCTATCGATAAAACGAGAACGAATTCGTCTTGGCATTTTTGAGGAGGATGCGCTATGAGCAAAATTACCGTCGTCGGTGCCGGCAGTGTAGGCGCCACCGTGGCAAATGACCTGATGATCCAGGGCCTGGCTTCGGAGATCGTCCTGGTGGATGTGAACAAGAAGAAGGCAGTGGGTGAGGCACTGGATATTTACCAGGGTGCCCCCTTCTTTTCCCCGGCCATCGTCCGCTCCGGTGATTATCCCGATGCGGCAGGCTCCGACATCGTCATCATCACCTGCGGTATGGCCCGTAAGCCCGGTATGTCCCGGCTGGATCTGGCCCAGGTGAATGTGAACATCCTGAAGGATGTGGCCGCCGGTGTGACCCCCCATGCCCCCAACGCCGTGTACATCATCGTCTCCAACCCCGTGGATGTGCTGACCTATGTGTTCCACAAGATCTCCGGCATCCCCGAGCGGCAGATCATCGGCTCCGGCACCATCCTGGATACCAGCCGCCTCCAGTCCGCCCTGGCTAAGCGTTTCCGCATCAGTCCCAAGAATGTCCATGCCCATGTCTATGGTGAGCACGGCGACAGCTCCTTCGTCCCCTGGTCCCTGGCCACCATCGCCAACAACCACATCGATTCCTACCGGGATTATTCCCCCGATGCGGACCGCATCAACTGGAACCGGGATTATGAGGAGGTGGAGACCTTCGTGAAGAAGTCTGGCGGCCAGATCATTGAGAACAAGGGCGCTACATTCTTCGCTGTGGCCATGAGCGTGTGCCACATTGTCAAGTGCGTCCTCTCCACCGCCGGTACGGCCCTGAGCGTCTCCACCATGATGCACGGGGAGTATGGTGTGGAGGATGTGTGCCTGTCCACTCTGGCAATTGTGGACCGCACCGGTGTCCGGGGCAAGATCCTCAATCCCTTGACTCCCGAGGAGACGACGAAGCTCCAGGCCAGCGCCGCCAAGCTCCGCTCCGTCATCGACCAGATCCAGTACTAACAGCCTGCGTTGCCCGCAGACCTACCATATAAATTTAAAGGAGAATGTAAATATGGATTACGCAAAAGAGTCCCTGCGCCTCCACGGCGAGTGGGGCGGCAAGATCGAAGTGATTGCCAAGGTCCCCGTGGCCACCAAGGATGACCTGTCCCTGGCCTATACCCCCGGCGTTGCCCAGCCCTGCCTGGAAATTCAGAAGGACATCAACAAGTCCTACGAGCTGACCCGCCGGCACAATCTGTGCGCCGTCATCACCGACGGCACCGCCGTCCTGGGTCTGGGCGACATCGGCCCCGAGGCCGGTATGCCCGTGATGGAGGGCAAGTGCGCCCTGTTCAAGGCCTTTGGCGATGTGGATGCCTTCCCCCTGTGCATCAAGAGCAAGGATGTGGACGAGTTCGTCAACGCCGTGTATCTGATTTCCGGCTCTTTCGGCGGTATCAATCTGGAGGATATCTCCGCCCCCCGGTGCTTTGAGATCGAGCGCAAGCTCAAGGAAAAGTGCGACATTCCCATCTTCCACGATGACCAGCACGGTACCGCCGTCATCACCCTGGCGGGCCTGACCAACGCCCTGAAGGTGGTGGGCAAGCGCAAGGAGGATGTGAAGATCGTCACCTCCGGCGCCGGTGCCGCGGCCATTGCCATTGTCAAGCTCCTCCTCTCCGCCGGCTTCCGGAATGTGGTGATGTGCGACCGGAAGGGTGCCATCTACACCGGTCGGGAGGGCCTGAACTGGATCAAGGAGGAAATGGCCCAGCTGACCAACCCCGAGCATAAGACCGGCACCCTGGCAGAGATGCTGGTGGGCGCGGATGTCTTCATCGGCGTGTCCGGCCCCGGCACTCTGACGACCGAGATGGTCAAGACCATGAACAGGGATGCCATTGTTTTCGCCTGCGCCAACCCCACCCCGGAGATCTTCCCCGAGGATGCCAAGGCCGGCGGAGCCCGGGTCATTGCCACGGGCCGCAGCGACTATCCCAACCAGATCAACAATGTGTTGGCATTCCCCGGCATTTTCCGGGGCACCTTCGATGTCCGGGCCTCCGATATCAACGAGGAGATGAAGATGGCCGCCGCCGAGGCTCTGGCCAATCTGATTTCCGAGGACGAGCTGAACGAGGACTACATCATCCCCGCCGCCTTTGATTCCCGTGTGGGTCCTGCCGTGGCCAAGGCTGTGGCGGAAGCCGCCAAGCGCACCGGCGTGGCAAGAATTTAAACATGCCCAGAGGCAGGGGAATATCCCCTGCCTCTGATGTTGTACCGGCCAAAGCCTCCCCCTGGTAGGGAGTCGGATGGGCGCACCAGCCAATGCCTCCCCTGGTAGGGGGAGGTGGCAAAAATCTCTGATTTTTGCCGGAGGGGGTGGAAGATCGAAACTTCTGCGGCAGTCGGTAGCTTCAATCCCCTCAGTCATGCTACGCATGCCAGCTCCCCTTATTAAGGGGAGCCTTCTTTTTCTGGCCTTTCCGGCTCGGCGGGGGCGCTCAAATATCGTTTCCTTTCGGGCCGATCAAGAATCGGCCCCTACCTGGGCCTGGCGGAATTGACCAACATTTTACGGAATCCGGGCTTCAATCCCCTCAGTCGGCCTGTTCGGCCGACAGCTCCCCTTGCCAAGGGGAGCCGGATTATTCCTCCCTTGCTGAGGGGAGCCGGATTATTCCTCCCTTGCTGAGGGGAGGCTTCTTTATCGGGCTTTTTGGGTTGAAAAAAGGGGCAAAATCTGCTATCTTATAGGAAAATAGGAAAAGGAGCCGGGAAATGATAAGCATTGCCATTGCGGAAGACGATCCCAAGGCACGGGATCAATACACACAATTTCTCCAAACCTTCCGCCGGGAGTACCGGATGGAGTTGGAGGTGACCATGTACCCCGACGGACAGTCTCTCCTGGGGGGGTTCCGGAGCCAGTTTGACCTGATCCTCCTGGACATTGAAATGCCCCAGCTGGACGGCATGACCACCGCCCAGATGCTCCGGCGCAGTGACCCGGAGGTGCTGATCCTGTTCATCACCAACATGGCCCAGTATGCCATCCGGGGCTACGAGGTGGATGCCATGGACTATATTCTGAAGCCCATCACCTATTTCGCCTTCTCCCAGCGCCTGACCCGGGCCATCAGCCGGATCCGCCGCCGGGAGGAGCGTCATTATCTGGTGGTGACGGTGAAGGGCGGCACCCAGAAGCTGGATGTTGCCACCCTCCAATTTGTGGAAAGTCAGGGACATAACCTGGTGTTCCACACCACCCAGGGGGATGTGGCGGCCACGGGAACCATGAAGGAAGTTGAGGAAAAACTGGAAAGTCTGAACTATTTCCGGTGCAACAAGGGATATCTGGTGTCCCTGGCCCATGTGGATGGGGTTCAGGATGGCTGCGCTCTGGTTGGCCGGGAGCGCCTGCTCATCAGCCGGGGCCGGAAGGGCGAATTCCTGGAAGCCCTGGCTCAGTACCTGAGCAATCACAGCGGTGTGAGGTGATTGGATGCCCTTAATTGAAGTACAGGATATTCCCCGGGGCTTTACCGCCCTGGCAGAGTGGCTGGCGGTGATCATCTATGCCTGCCAGCTTCGCCCCCGCCTGAGCAAGGGCAAGGGAATCGCTGTCGCCCTGGTGTTTCTGGGGCTCCAGTGGGTTTTCCTCATGGCAACGGACGGCATGGTTTGGTTTGCCTGGATCGCCTGCATGGTGGTGGCGGTGACCCTCATGTGGGCGCTGATGAAGATTTTGTGTGATGTTTCCTGGCGCACTTGCAGCTACTACTGTATGCGGGCCTTTGTCCTGGCGGAATTTGCCGCCTCCCTGGAGTGGCAGCTCCACAGCTTTCTGTGGGGCATGGCCCAGCCCCCGGTGCTGGCCCGGTACGCCCTGCTCCTGGTGACTTATGCCGGGGTATTTGGGGTGATGTGCCTGCTGGAACGGCGTTTCCGGGAGAACCAGAAGCACTGGCGTGTCAACGGCCGGGAGCTGATGATCACCTGCTTCCTGACGGTGGCCATCTTCGCCGTGAGCAATCTGAGCTTCTACTATTCCCGCACGCCCTTCAGCGGCCAGACCCCGGCGGAGGTCTTTAACATCCGCACCCTGGTGGATCTGTTCGGGGTGGCGGTGCTTTTTGCCAATCACCTGACCTATTCCGAGGCGGCAGCCCGGAAGGAGGTCACTGCTCTGCACAGCATTTTGCAGAACCAGTACGCCCAGTACCGGATGAGTCGGGAGTCCATCGACATGATCAACCGGAAATACCACGACCTGAAGCACCAGATCGCTGCCCTCCGGGCAGAGCCCGACGCGGCGGTGCGGGAGCATTGGCTGGACGAGATGGAGGCGGATATCAAGACCTACGAGGCCCAGAACAAAACGGGCAACTCGGTGCTGGACATTCTGCTGACTTCTAAAAGTCTCTACTGCCAGAAGCACGCCATCGCCCTGACGGTGGTGGCTGACGGCAAGCAGATCGATTTCCTGGATGTGATGGATATTTGCACCCTGGTGGGCAACGCCCTGGACAATGCCATCGAGCATGAGCTGACCCTGCCGGACAAGACCAAGCGGATGATCCATGTGACCCTGGCGGCCCAGAAGCAGTTTGTCCTGTTCCAGGTGGAGAATTATTGCCCCGATCCCCCGGAGCTGCGCCGGGGACTGCCCCTGACCACCAAGCAGGATGCCCAGAACCATGGCTTCGGCCTGAAAAGCATCCGCCAGACCGCCCAGAAATACGGCGGAACCGCCTCCCTGGCGGCGGAAGGCGGCTGGTTTGTGCTTAAGGTGCTGCTGCCCATTCCCGTGTATCCCGGCCAATGATAAAATCCCCTGTTCGCTGAGCGAACAGGGGATTTTATCGTGTCAAAAAAAGCCTCGCAGAGTTTGCAGCCTAGGGCTGCAAATAAAATCAAAATCATTTTCTGTCGGGGCGTGTACCTGACAGAAAATTCTTCTCAGGGTGCAAGTGTGGAATTCATCCGCCAAGGGCGGATGAATTCTGCGCGCGGCAGACTGAAAAGTATCATCAGCCTTCCTCGGGGAAGCGGTACTGGGCCTTGTACTGGGCGAAACGCTCGGAGAAGGCGGCACTTTCGTGGAGAGCACCGGATTTCAGGGCGTTGAGGTACTCGTGGGCTTCCAGCTTTCCCTCGGAGACCTGGAGCATCTCAATAGCCACATTGGAGCAGTGATCTGCAGCCCGCTCACAGGCGGTGAGCAGATCCTCCAGGACAAAGCCGTACTCCACGGTGCACAGGCCGTCTCTCAGCCGGCGGACATGGCGGCTCTTGACCTCCCGGACCAGGGAATCCACCACCTGCTCCTGGGGCTCGATCTTCGCGGCCTGTTCCAGGTCGAAGGACTGGTAAGCGGCGACGGTGCGGTTGACCACATCCAGCACGGCCTGCTCCAGCACAGCCAGCTCAGCCTGGGCCTGCTGGGAGAAGCAGATATTCTTGACCTGCATCTCCTGGGCGGCCTTGGCCATGGCGGTGGCGTGGTCGGCCATCCGCTCCAGATCGGAGATGGTGTAGAGCAGGGTGTTGAGCACCCGGTTGTCGGAGACGGAGAGGTTGGCGGAGGAGAGCTTCACCAGGTAGGTGCCCAGGGCATCCTCGTAGCGGTCGGTCTTTTCCTCCAGCTCCAGAACCTGATCCAGAACCTTCTGGTCGAACTGCTTGGTCAGGCCCATGGCCAGCTCCATGGCCTTGGCGGCATCCGCCGCCATCTCACCGGCCACGACCTGGGCACGCTGGACAGCCACGGCAGGGGAGGCCAGGAGACGCTCATCCAGAAGTTCTTCCTTCTGGGGAGTCTTTTCCCGGGGGATCACCAGATAGGCCAGCTTCACCAGCAGGCCGTTCATGGGTATGAGGACGCAGGTGGCGGCCACGTTGAAGCCGGTGTGGATCACGGCGATGTCCCAGGGAGCAGCGGCATTATTCAGGAAGGGCCACTGGATGAACAGGCCCAGACCATAGAAGACAATGACGAAGATGGCCACACCCACCACATTGAACAGCAGGTGCACCACGGCGGTGCGCCGGGCGTTCCGGTTGGCACCGATGGCACCCATGAGGGCGGTAACGCAGGTGCCGATGTTCTGACCCAGGATGATGGGGATGGCGGAGCCGTAGGTAACGGCACCGGTGACACACAGGCCCTGGAGAATGCCCACGGAGGCGGAGGAGGACTGGATGATGGCCGTCAGTCCCGCGCCGAAGAGGATGCCCAGAATGGGGTTGGAGAAGGAGATCATCAGCTGGGCGAACCAGCTTTCGTGCTCCAGGAAGGCCATGGAGTCGCCCATGATGTCCATGCCGGTCATCAGGGCCAGGAAGCCCAGGGCGATGGTGCCGATGCCCTTCTTCTTCTCGGAGTTGGTGAACATATACAGCACGATGCCCACGGTGCCCACCAGGGGCGCCAGGGTGGCGGGCTTGAACAGCTGAATCAGGAAGCTGTCACCCTCCAGACCGGACAGGGACAGGATCCAGGCGGTGACGGTGGTACCGATATTGGCGCCCATGATCACGCCCACGGCCTGCTTCAGGGTCATAATACCGGAGTTGACGAAGCCGACCACCATGACGGTGGTGGCGGAGCTGGACTGGATCACCGCGGTGACGCCCAGGCCCAGGAGGAAGCCTTTGAAAACATTGGAACTCATTTTTGCCAGGAGGGTCTGGAGCTTGCCGCCGGCCTGGCGCTCCAGGGCCTTGCCCATGGTATCCATACCAAAGAGGAACAGGGCCAAGCCACCCAGCAGGGTGATGATGTTGAACAGATAAGTGGTCATGATGATCTTCTCCTTAACGGATTATTGGTTCTTGACAAGGCCCATTATATCCGCCGCCGGAGGGAAAAACCATGGAATCCAGGTATAGCCTGTGTAAAATTCTTGTAAAGTCCCGCCTGTTCGACAAAAAAGAGGCCCCCGAGCGGGGACCTCTGAAAAGGGCTTACGGGAAGGTGACGGTGATGGTGGTGCCCACCCCTGGTGTGCTGTCCAGGGCGATGTGGCCGCCGTGGCAGGCGACACCGTGCTTGACGATGGACAAGCCCAGGCCCGTGCCGCCGGAGCGCTTGGAGTGGCTCTTGTCCACCCGGTAGAACCGCTGGAAAATCCGG
Organism: uncultured Oscillospiraceae bacterium; assembly: GCA_964428625.1. GTDB lineage: Bacteria > Bacillota > Clostridia > Oscillospirales > Oscillospiraceae > Faecousia. The sequence goes on from CAYRYT010000013.1 coordinate 11,851, forward strand.
TCGTGGTGTTCCGGGGGAATGCCGATGCCCGTGTCCCGAACCTGGAGGGTGCGGTTTTCCACCAGGATGTCCACCCGCCCTCCGGGGACATTGTAGCCGATGGCATTGTCGCAGAGATTATAAATGACTTCCTGGAGCAGCCGCCGGACACCGTCCAGGCAGAAGCCCGCCCCGGAAACGGTGACGGTAATGCCCTTGTCCCGGGCACTGGGCTCCAGAATTTCCTGCACCTCCCGGGCCAGAGCCAGCATATCCACAGGCTCCGTGGGCATGGGGGCGTTCTCGTCCAGCTGGGACAGGCGGATGATATCCTCGATCAGGCGGACCAGCCGGGATGCCTCCCGGCGGATCCGGTCCAGGAACTGGCTTTCATCCCCGGGCTTCACCAGCCCCGCCTGGAGCAGCTCCACGCTGCCGATGATCCCCTGGAGGGGCGTTTTCAGTTCGTGGGAGACATTGGCGGAGAATTCCCGGCGCAGATCCTCGGCGTTGGCCCGCTCGGTGATGTCAAAGGCCAGAACCACCGCGCCGATCACACCGTCACCGGAGACGATGCGACTCAGGTCGAATTGATACAGCCGCCCCAGGTGAACCTCCCGGACGAAGCCCCGGCCCTTGTCCAGGGCCTCGTTCAGGGCATCCCGCATGGCACTGCTGGGATCCACCCGGAGGAATTCCTTCCCCACCCAGGGGCTTTCCCCGGCGAAAATTTCCCGGGCGGTGGGGTTGATGGACAAAATGGTGCCCTCTGCGCTGAGGAGGACCAGGCCCTCTTGCATATGGCTGGTGATCTGGTCAAATTCCTGGGTTTTCCGCCGGAGGGTCTCCATTTGCAGGGCGATTTGATTGTGCTGCTTGTGGAGCCGGTGGAGCAGGGGGGACAGCTCGGGGTAGACCAGGTTCTTCAGGGGGTGCTCCAGATCCAGCTCGTTCAGGGGATTGAGGATTTTGGCCGCCATGTGCCGGGCCAGCAGGGCCGACAGGCCGATGGCCAGCAGGATCACCAGGGCCACAGGCCCGGCCATCCCCAGCACCAGGGACCAGACGGATTGCTGACTGGTGGAGACCCGGAGAATCGTTCCGTCATAGAGGCGGCGGGCCTCGTAGAAGGTCTGCTGGGTCAGGGTGGCGGAATCCCGGACGGCACTGCCGGCGCCGGTGACCAGGGCCTCCCGGATCTCCTCCCGGTCGTTGTGGTTGGTCATGGTGTCCGTGTCCACCTGGCTGTCGAAAAGCACCGTGCCGTCGGAATCCACCCAGGTGATGCGGAATTTCAGGTCCTCCACATTATCCAGGAAGGCGTTGCCGTACTGCTCCGTGCCGGTGACGGCCAGGCTCAGCTCGCTTTTCAGCTGATCCACCAGCATATGGGTGAAATGGTCATACAGGACACCCATCACCACCGCCAGGCTGCACAGCAGCACAACCATGGCCACGATCACCGTGGAACGGAAGATTTTATTGGTCATATCGCTCCTCCAGGCGGTAACCCACATTGCGCACGGTTTCGATGAGGGTGCCGTAGCTCCCCAGTTTCTGGCGCAGGGTGCGGATGTGCATATCCACGGTGCGGGTCTCGGCGGCGTACTCCGTGTTCCACACTTTCCGGAGCAGCTGCTCCCGGGTGAAGGCCTGGCCGGGGTGGGACAGGAAGAGCTTCAGCAGCTCGAATTCCTTGTGGGTCAGGCCCAGACGCTGGCTGCCCAGGCTGACGGTATGGCGCTGGGTATCCACCACCAGTTCCCCCAGCACCAGCTGGGTGGGAACCTGGGGCCTGCACCGGCGGAGCACCGCCTTCACCCGGGAGACCATTTCCATCATCCCAAAGGGCTTGACCAGGTAATCATCCGCCCCCAGATCCAGGGAACGAACCTTATCGTATTCGCTGCCCTTGGCCGTGGCCATGATCACGGGGATCTGGGCCAGCTCCCGGTGGCTTTTCATCCGGGTCAGCAGCTCCACCCCGTCCAGGCCGGGGAGCATCACATCCAGCAGCACCAGCTCCGGGCGCTCCTGTTGCAAGGCATCCCAGAATTCCTGGCCATCCTCAAAGCCCCGGGCCTCCAGACCGGTACTGTTCAGGGCATAAGTTTCCAGCTCCCGGATGCTGGGATCGTCTTCCACACACCAAATCATACATACCCTCCTTTTTGCTTACCTATCATACTACCCCCATTTCCCCGAAAAAGCAAGGCCCCAGTTCGATTTTCTGCCGGGAGGCAACGCAGCCTCCGGGTTAATTTGCCCCGGAGACGCTTGGGGAAAACAAGGGAATTTTGGTGAAAAAGTCCTTTGAAATCGAAACTATTTCGTGATAAAATATGGATAACAACCTGGGAAACCGGGGGAAACGCGCATCCGGCGGTGAAAATGCTGCGAGATCGATGAAATGGAGGACAACATTATGAAACGGGTAAAGGCCGCTTGTATCTGTCAAACACTTCATTTTATGCTGAAAGAAGATGTTGCACACGATTACGCTGTGAAGCTGGTCCGGGAGGAAGTGGAGCAGTATAAAAAGACCATGGACCGCAACCGCACCCAGTACCGGATCCTGGAGGAGGTTCCCCAGGAGGACGGTTCGATCATGGTCAAGGTCATCAAGCAGTACAATTCCAGTCCGGTGGGGAACTACCTGGACGCGTAAAACCGAATCATCCAGCGTGTAGCCAATGGCGTAATTCCAGCGACCGGCGGCTGCACGCTGATTTTTTATGACAAAAGGAGTAATATTATGGATGAGCAAAATCAGTTTCTGGGCCGGGAGCCGGTGGGGAAGCTCATGGGCCGCTATGCCATTCCCTGCGTCATCCCCCTGCTGGTGGGGGCGCTGTACAACATTGTGGACCAGATCTTCATTGCCAATGCCGCCTACCTGGGCTCCTATGGCAACGCCGCCAACACGGTGGTGTTCCCCCTGACAGTGGTAGCCCTGGCCGTGGCGGTGATGATCGGTGACGGCTGCTGTGCCTTCGTCAGCATCAGCCTGGGCCAGAATCAACCCCAGGCGGCGAAGAAAAGTGTGGGTAACAGTGTGGTTATCACCCTGTTGTCCAGCCTGGTTCTCAGCGGAATCTACCTGGTGTTTCTCGATGAGATCGTCATGCTCTTCGGCGGCGGTGTGAACCAGGAGACCTTCCGCTATTCCCGGGAGTATTTCTTCTATATCACCCTGGGCATTCCCTTTTATATGTTCGGCCAGGCCATGAATCCCATCATCCGGGTCGACGGAAATCCCCGCTTTGCTATGGTGGCGACCCTGGCCGGTGCCCTGGTGAATATTGTGCTGGATCCGGTGTTCATTTTCCTGCTGCGCTGGGGCATGATGGGTGCGGCTGTGGCCACAGTCCTGGGCCAGGGAGTGACGGCGGTGCTGTCTGCCTGGTATCTGGTGCATATGAAAACCATCCGCCCCGGCAGGGGGGATCTGCGACTGGCGGGGAAGGTGCTGGGCAAGACCCTGACCCTGGGCATCACCAGCTTCCTGTCCCAGATCAGTCTGGTGGCGGCGATGGCGGCCATCAACAATATGCTGGCCCGGTATGGAGCCCTGGATCCCATCTTTGGCCAGAGTCAGTATGCCCAGATTCCCATGGCGGTGGTGGGCATCGTGATGAAATTCTTCCAGATCGTCATTTCCATTGTAGTGGGCATGGCTGCCGGCTGCATTCCCATTGTGGGCTTCAATATGGGTGCCGGGAAGCGGGAGCGGGTGCGCCAGCTCTTTACCCGACTGCTTCTCTGGGAGGCACTGGTTGGCGCAGTGGCTTTCGTGCTGGTGGAGGGCTTCCCGGAGCAGCTCATCGGCATTTTCGGCGCGGCCAATGAAAGTGTGTACTATACCCAGTTCGCTGTGAAGGCATTCCGGATCTATCTGTGCATGATCGTGTTTGCCTGTGTCAACAAGGCCTGCTTCATTTTCCTTCAGGCTATGGGCAAGGCCCTGGCCTCCACCCTCCTGTCCATGATCCGGGAGATCCTGTTCGGCGTAGGCTTCGCCCTGATGCTGCCCCGATTCTTTGGCCTGGATGGGGTGCTCTACTCCATGCCCGTTTCCGATGTGCTGACCTTCGCCGTGGCGGTGGTGCTCATCCTGGGAACCTACCACCAGCTATCCGATCCGAAAAGCCTCCCCCTGGAAAGGGAAGGTGGCAAAAATCTCTGATTTTTGCCGAATGGGGTGGAAGGTATCGATTTCCCCAGCAGTCAGATGAATGGGACGCACCGATGTAGGGGCCGATTCTTAATCGGCCCGCACAGCCTCCCCCTGGTAGGGGGAGGTGGCACGGCGAAGGCCGTGCCGGAGGGGGTGGAAGGTAACGATATTCCCCAGTAGTTGGGTGGATGCGCCGCACCCCTGTGAATGTCCAACCCTCAATCCCCACAGTCATGCTGTTCGCATGACAGCTCCCCTTACTAAGGGGAGCCTTTTTATCGGGCCTTTCCGGTTCGGCGGGGCGCTCAGGGGGGAATTACCTTGCGGGCTGATTAAGAATCGGCCCCTACCTGGGCTTGGTGGAACTGATCGGCTTTCCTCGGAATCCGGGCTTCCATCCCCTCAGTCGGCCTGATCGGCCGACAGCTCCCCTTGGCAAGGGGAGCCTTTGGACGGTGCGTCTCTTACCAAGGGGGCCCCCTCTTGGTGAGGAACAGATCAGCAGCCCCGGAAGGTGTGAAACCTTCCGGGGCTGTGTGTTATTCGGAATCACTGGGAGCGGGAGGGCAGATCCCCATATTCTCCAGACACTGGCGGGTATGGGTACAGTCGTCATAGATCGTCAGATTATAGTAGTCCCAGATGTTATCCTCGTTGAGGGTCTCCATGCAGACCCACAGGGAGTGTGTGTTGGGCATATCCGTATGGTGGAACCAGTAATCCTGGGCCATATTCCCATCCCGACAGTCCGCCAGGATGGCCTGGAACAGGGCTTCCCGCTCCTGGGGCGAATCCAGATAGACAGTATCCCATTCCCCATCCACATACATACTCTGAATACCGGCCAGGAACGCATCGGGATCGGCGATGGTTTCCCCAAAAAGGTAGACGGGGCTGCTGAAATACTTCTCGAGAAGCTGGGCACCTTCGCAGTCCTGCGGGATGGTATAGTAGCGGCTGATCGTCCGGCCATCCTTCAGGGTATAGTGCAGGGAGAAGGAAATCTGCAGATCCCCCTGGATATCCCCCTTGTGGGCGGCCAGCGCATTCCGATGGATGGTCTGGACATCGGCGATGGCCTGCTCGTCGGTCATGGCACCGGAATTCCGGGTACCATAGATGGGGCCCAGGGTCACGGACTGGATCTGGTCGGTCCGGAGGATCCGGGTGGTGATGCCCATGGGGTCCAGGGCGGTGAGCACCAGACTCAGGACTACTACGGCGGTGAGCAGGCCATAGCCCAGCAGGTTCCGCTTGCCGAAGACCCGGGTTCGCCGGTCCAGAAGCATCAGGCCTGTGAAGAAGCCGATGGTCAGTCCCACGAACAGGAAGCCGTAGCGCAGCTCGCTGGTTCCAAACAGGGTCGAGAGCATATGGACCATGGCGCCCATGGTCAGGGTGTAGATCACCAGGAACAGGGGCTTCAAGGGCTGGATGGCGATGAAATCCCCGGCGCTTTCCAGATTCCTGCGGCGGTAGAGGAGGCAGCCCAGGGCGGCAAAGACGATGCCCGCCCCGGCGCACAGACCCAGATAACCCCAGCCGTCACCCAGGGTGATGGAGGCGATGGCGTCGGAATAGCCGCCGCCGGTGGCGTGAGCCCGGGTGATCTCCACATAGCTGTAGCCGGACAGGCGTACCACAGGGCACCAGTCCAGGAAGGGCTCCGCCTGGGTCTGCAAGCCGTAGAGCAGGGGGGTATACAGGGTGTCCAGGAACCAGAACAGGATCAGGGACAGGAAATTGATCAGCCCATAGACCACCACCATGGCGAAGCGGCTGCCCACGCAGTAGCAGCAGAAGATGGCCAGGCCGAAGAAGAACAGATACTGGCCCATGAACACGGCCAGCCACAGCCAGAACAGCTGGGGGGCACTGGGCAGGAGGAAGGAGCCAATGGTGGCGGCTACCAGGTTGGGCACCAGGGCGTAGAGGATGCCGGACAGGGTGTGGATAGCGAACCAGCTCTCCCGCCTCATGGGCAGGGCATGGAGGGCGTTGCACAGGCGGCTGTTGAAGAGATCGCCGAACAGAAGCTGGGCACAGATCAGGGCGTAGCCCATGTTGATTACGGCGCTGGCGCACATCATCTCCGTCAGACTCCGGGCGATGGGGTAGGGGGTGTCGGGCTGCAGGGTCAGGTAGATCAGCAGCACCACGGTGTAGAGCACCCAGGCCGGGGCAAAGCGGGTCAGATCCTTTTTCAGGATGGTTTTGTTACAGGACGATATTCTGCACTTCATAGTTCACACCTCCCAATTCGTAAATGAAGATCTCCTCCAGGGACAGGGGGAGTACATCGAAATAGCTGGGCTCGATGGCTGCGGCCTTGGCCTGGACCTCTTCTGCCGAGCCCCGGACCACCAGGGTGCGCAGACGGCCGGAGCTGCTCTCGTGGAGGATATCCAGCCCCAGGGGGGCATCACCCACGATTTGCAGCTTTACGGTGCTGCCCTGCATATCCGCAAGGCTCCGCTCCAGGAGCATTTTGCCGTGGTCCATGATTCCCACATGGTCACAGATATCCTCCAGCTCCCGGAGGTTGTGGGAGGAGATGAGGACCGTGGTCTCATATTGGGCCACATCGGACAGGATCAGGCTCCAAACCTGCCGGCGCATCACGGGATCCAGGCCGTCCACCGGCTCGTCCAGGATCAGCATATCCGGCCGGGTACACACCGTCAGGTGGAAGGCCGCCTGCTTCTGCATACCCTTGGAGAAGCGGTGGATGGGACTGTCCTTGGGCAGCTGGAACACCTGGTACAGCCGCTGGAACAGGGTATCGTCGAACCGGGGGTAGATGCCCCGGTAGTATTTGCGCATATCCTCCAAAGTGGCCGAGGGGAAATAGAAGATCTCGTCGGGGATGGAGCCGATCCGGGTCTTGGCCCGGGGATTTTCATAGACCGACTGCCCATCCAGGGTCACGGTGCCCCGATCCGGCCGGTAGACACCCAGCATGTGGCGGATGGCGGTGGATTTTCCCGCGCCATTTGGCCCGACCAGGCCGTACACCGCACCCCGGGGCACGGTCATGGTCAGCTCGTCCAGGGCCTTGAAACTGCCGAAGGTCTTGGTGATTTGTTTCAGTTCAAGCATGATGCTTCCCTCCTTGCTGCAAGCGGGCCACCAGGGACTCCCGGGATACGCCCAGGGCTTCCAGAGCGGCAACGGTTTTGTCCAATGATTCCAGGAGCAGGGCCTCCTGGTCCGGCTGCCGGCCCTGGGCCACGAAGCTGCCCTTTCCGGCCACGGAAACGATCCATCCGGTGTTTTCCAGCTCCCGGTAAGCCCGCTGGATGGTGTTGGGGTTGATGGTCAGGGCCGCGGCCAGCTCCCGCACAGAGGGCAGCCGGTCTCCGGGCAGAAGCACACCTTCCCCGATCTGTTCCCGGACACCATCGATAATCTGGGTATAGATGGGTCGGGAATCCCGGTAATTGAGTTGTATCACATCTACGCCTCCTTCACTGTATGAACTGCACTAACTGTACTAACACAGTTAGTATACACCCATAGTTTCCCCGTGTCAATAGGGAGGGGAAAATTTTGGTTCTTTCCGAAAAGGGATGTGTCGAAAGAAAAGGATTTACAACCTTGGTATTTTGCGGTATAATGGACAAAAACATGAATTGAGGTGATGGATATGTTGGATAATGCCCAATATCCCACCCGGGAGATGACCTGGAAGCGCCTGTGGCGGGCCGCTGTGGCCATGGCCGCGGACTGCCTGTGCATTTATGTGGCCAGCTTCTTTGCCCTGTGGCTCCGGTTTGAGTTCCAATACGAGGATATTGACCCGGAATTTCTCCATACCTTCCGCTGGTCCATCGGCATTTGGATCGCCATTTGTGTGGGGGTTTTTGCCCTGTTCGGAATGTACCGGTGGATTTGGCGGTTTGTGGGTCTGCGGGAGCTGGAACGGATGGCCTGGGCCTATGCGGTGCTGTGCGGCATTGCCCTGGGCGTTCTGGTGCTGACGGATTATCATATGCCCCGGTCGTACTATGTATTGTCCATTCTGCTGTCCTTCTGCGCCACCTGCGGGGTGCGCTTTGGGTTCCGGATCGTGATGGATCTGCGCCAGGAATGGAACCGTCGCCGCAGCGGCGGCAATATGGATAACATTATGGTCATCGGTGCCGGTGCCGCCGGCAAGAGCCTGGTGGAGGAGTATGCCAGCAGCCGCTGGCTCCGGGGCAAGGTCGTGTGCCTCATCGACGACAATCCCGCCAAGTGGGGCAAGTTCCTGGAAGGTGTCCAGGTGGTGGGCGGCCGGGGCAGGATCCCCGAGGCGGTGATGAAGTATCAGGTCGATCAGATCGTCTTTGCCATTCCCACGGCCAGCGCCCAGGAGAAGAAGGAAATCCTCAGTATCTGCAATTCTACCCACTGTCCCATCCGCACGGTGCCCGGTATTTACCAGCTGGTGAACGGGGAGGTCAGTGTCAGCAAGCTGCGTAAGGTCAGCATCCTGGACCTGCTGGGTCGGGAGCCAACCCAGGTGGACACGGATCAGATCGCCCGGTATCTGGGGGGGAAGGTGGTGCTGGTGGCCGGCGGCGGTGGCAGCATCGGCAGCGAGCTTTGCCGCCAGATCGCCCGGCAGAATCCCCGGCAGCTGATTATTTTCGACATTTATGAAAACAATGCCTATGACATTCAGATGGAGCTGTCCCGGAAGTTTCCCCAGCTGGACCTCCAGGTGCGGATCGGCTCCGTGCGGAACCGCCAGCGGGTGGATGCCATCCTGGAGCAGTTCCGCCCGGAGGTGGTGTTCCACGCTGCCGCCCACAAGCATGTCCCCCTGATGGAGGACAGCCCCAACGAAGCCATCAAGAACAATGTCTTTGGCACCTACAACATGGCCCTGGCGGCGGATCAGTGGGGTGTTTCCAAATTCGTTCTGATCTCCACGGACAAGGCCGTGAATCCCACCAACATCATGGGCGCCTCCAAGCGCCTGTGCGAAATGGTGATCCAGATGGTGAACCGCCAGTCCCGGACGGAATTCGTTGCCGTGCGTTTCGGCAATGTGCTGGACTCCAACGGCAGCGTCATCCCCCTGTTCCGGCGGCAGATCGAGGAGGGCGGCCCCGTCACCGTCACCCACAAGGATATCACCCGCTTCTTCATGACCATTCCCGAGGCGGTCTCCCTGGTGCTCCAGGCGGGCTGCTATGCCCGGGGCGGGGAGATTTTCATTCTGGATATGGGAAGTCCTGTGCGTATCGATGATATGGCCCGCAACCTCATCCGTCTGTCCGGCCTGGAGCCGGATGTGGACATCCAAATCGCCTACACCGGCCTGCGCCCCGGTGAAAAGCTCTATGAGGAGCTGATGATGCAGGAGGAGGGCCTGCGGGCCACGGACAACCAGTTGATCCACATATGCAAGCCCATGGAAATGGACGATGAACAGTTCCGCCAGGATCTGGAAGCCCTGGCCCAGGCTGCCCAGGAAGAATGCGGGGATATCCGGCCCATGGTGGCCAGGATGGTGCCCACCTACCACCCTGCCGGACAGGCCCAGACTGTCTGAGACTGGATAAAAACCCCGGTACCGCTTTTCTTGCGGTACCGGGGTTTTTGCAGGGAAGGGGAGGATGCTCCCGGGATGCAGAAACCCCCGTGGCTCTGCCACGGGGGTGGATTCCGGGGGATCTATGGACGGATCACTTGCCGGCGTTGGCGATCTGAGCCGCAACCTCGTCAGCGAAGTTCTCTTCCTTCTTCTCGATGCCCTCGCCCTTCACGAAGTGCACGGCATCCACGAAGGTCACCTTGCCGCCCAGCTTCTTGGCAGCGTCGGCAATGTAGCCGGCGACATCGCCCTTGAACAGGTCAGCGCGGACGAACTCCTGCTGCAGCAGGCAGCAATCCTTGTAGAAGGCAGCGATCTTGCCCTGGGCGATCTTCTCCTTCACGGCAGCGGGCTTGGAAGCCATCTTGGGATCGTTGTCCATCAGAGCGACCTGGACGGACAGCTCGTGGTCAACATCAGCCTGAGGCACCTGAGCCTTGTCCCAGTACTTGGGGTTCATAGCGGCAATCTGCATAGCCACATTCTTGCCGATCTCGGTGACATCGATGTCGCCCTCCACGGCCAGGTTCACCAGGACACCGTGGGTGCCGCCGGCGTGCACATAGGGCACGGAGGTGTTCTCAGCGTAGCGGACAAAACGGCGGATCTGCATGTTCTCACCGATGGACATAACCTTCTCCTGCATGATCTCGGTAACGGTCAGGTTGGAGTTGGGGTACTTGGAAGCCTTCAGGGCATCCACATCGGCGGGGTTCTCGGTGGCGACGACGATAGCCAGGTTCTTCACCAGGTCCAGGAAAGCGTCGGTCTTGGCGGCGAAGTCGGTCTCGGAGTTGACCTCGATGACGACACCCACACCGTCAACGACAGTGGCGTAAGCCACGCCCTCAGCGGCAACACGGTCAGCCTTCTTGGCAGCCTTGGCCAGGCCCTTCTCACGGAGCCAGTCCACGGCCTTGTCCATATCACCATCGGTGGCCTGGAGAGCCTTCTTGCAGTCCATCATGCCAACATTGGTCATTTCACGGAGCTTCTTAACATCCTGTGCGGTAAAAGCCATTTTACATTTCCTCCTGTAATTCTGTAAGTTGTACTTATGTCGGAAACAGGTTCCGGGTAACGGCGAAGGGCGGTGGGCAGGCCCACCGGCCCATGCCGAATCCGAATTACGATTTACTCAGCAGCGGGAGCATCGACAGCGGCCTCGGCGTTGTCCTCACCCTGACGGCCCTCGATGGCAGCGTTGGCCATGGTGGCAGCGATCAGGCGGATGGCGCGGA
>CAYRYT010000014.1:0-22287 GCA_964428625.1 uncultured Oscillospiraceae bacterium
GACACCGCCCTTTCACGGCGGTAACATGGGTTCGATTCCCGTACGGGTCACCATGCAAATAAAAGCACCACAGTTTTGTGGTGCTTTTATTTTTTACCCGGATCTATCCCACCGGGTTTTCCGGGGGCTCCCGGTGGAATTGCCGCCGGGATTCCAGATGCCCGGACTGGATCACCGGGGGCTTGGGGTCCACCATCTCCCAGGGGGCGGGCTTGGGAGTCTCCTGCTTTTCTTCTTTCATAGACAATACCTCCCCGGTGACAGTTTGCACCGGGGAGGCGTTTTTTATGCGTCAAAAACCTAACCCTGTCTGGAGGGTCTGGGCCACCTGGGAGAGCCGGCCGGGGGTGAAGGGGCTTTCCAGCCCGGCTTCCTCCAGGAAGGCCAGGAACTGGGTCTGAGGGGTGTCCAGCACGGCCAGGTAAGTGGCCAGACCCATACCGGTCTGGGCCTGCTCCTGGAGATAGAGCTGCATGGCAGCGTCGTTGCTCACCACATAGCTGATGATGTACACGGGATTGGTGAAGAAATGGGTCACGGAGACATAGTCCATAGGATCAATGTCCCACACATCCAGACCATAGGCCTCCATGGCACGCTGGAACAGGCCGGCGATGTCCCCCTGGGTCAGGTCCTGGGGATCGGCGGCGTAGACCAGCTCCTCGAAGTAGGCGTAGGCACTCTGCTCCACATAGACGCTGAGGCTGCTGCATAGCTTGTAGGCCGTCAGCTCCTGGGTATCCGTGCCGTAGAACAGACTCAGGTATTCCATGCCCTGGCTGAAGAACTCTGCCACATCGATGGAGCGGGTCATGCCGTAGCTGGCGTAGTCATTGGCGAAATGGCCGAATTCGTGGGCGAAGGTCAGGTGATCCCGGATGGTCCCCGTGGGGTTGAGGAACACGAAGGGAACCTCGTAGGTGTAGAGGTAGGTCTCGAAAGAAGCGTCATATTTGTTGGGGGCATAGCCGATATCGTTCAGACCATACTGATCCATGACCTGGTAGGCCTCTGCCACCAGCTCCCCCATGGCCTGGGATACCCCGGAAACGAAGGCCCGGGTGTCGGCGGTGGAGGTCTGGGTGTAGCCGAAGTCCCAGCTGCCCTCCAGGGCCTGGCGGCGGTACAGGGGCACCAGCTCCTGGCGGATCTCATCCAGATAGCTCCGGGCCTGCTGGGGGGTGAAATCCCGGTCGTAGAAGGTGTCGTAGGCGTAGGCGGTGTAGGTGTCGTAGCCGGCGTAGGCAGCGATCTCCCGGCGTAGCTGCACCAGCTCCAGGAAAAGACTGCCCATTTCCAGCTGGGTCTGGCGGGTGTAGTCCTGGGCGGAGAGTGTGTAGTAGTGGTTGATCAGCTCCGTCTCCTGCTGGTTTAGGGCGGTGAAGGTCTCGTCCCACAGGCTGTCCCCGGCGTAGTCGTCGAAATAGCCCGGGCCAAAATACGCCTCGCTCTCCAGGGCCTCCCGGTGGGGCCCGGCGGCCAGGAGGGTATAGAACTGATCCAGGGCGGCGGACAGCTCCGTGGTACCCTCGGCGCAGTAGTTGTACTCCTGGCTCCAGTAGGTATCCGTCAGGTCGGCGCAGTAGTGGATGTAGGCAAGGCTCATGTTGGTGTAGTAGTCGTTATATTCCCAGTTCAGCCGGTAGATCCCCTCCAGGAGGGCATCCAGGTCGTCCTCTCCGGCCAGCTGGGTGGCATCTTCCACCGCTTGGGTGCAAACCGCGGGATCCGGCCGGGTGTAGACCATATCCGAATAGGCCACGATCTGGTTATAGCCGAACAGGCTGGAAATTCCCCGGAAATATCCGGCAATATCCACACAGCCGCCCAGCATCATGGCCAGCAAGAGGGCGCACAGAAGCAAACAAATGGGCTTTTTCATGGCAAGGCCTCCTTTTTCTCCCATCATACCATACCCCGGCCGGTCACGCAAGAAATAACTCTTTACAACGGGGGGATTTTTGTGGTAAAATTGTTGCATACGCAACGACAAAACAGGAGGGCGGCCCATGTCCCAGATCATCCGTGATATCACCGAAATCACCCGCTGCGGGGTGCAGTATCGTACCGAGGCCCTGGCGCCCCTGGGCCTGAAGGCCTGCCATGCCAGCTACCTGACGGAGATCTGCGCCGAGCCCGGTATTTCCCAGGATCAGCTGGCCAGCCGCATCTGCATCAACAAGAGCAATGTGGCCCGGCAGGCGGCAATTCTGGAGGAGGGGGGCTTCATTACCCGCCAGCCCGGTGCCCAGGACAAGCGGATCATGGGCCTGTACCCCACGGAAAAAACCCTGGCCCTGATGGAGGAGCTGAACGGCATTCTGGACCGGTGGGAGGAATACCTGACCCAGGATCTGTCGGGACAGGAAAAGCAGCTCCTGGAGGGGCTGATGGTGCGCATGAAGGGCCGGGCCAGCCAGTGGCTGGAAGCGGGTCAGCCACCCCTGGAGGAAAATCCGCCCCACCGGGAAGCCTGACAGAAATATATCGCCTTGCTTATCGCCTTCCGGTAAATGCCGGGAGGCTTTTTTTGTTGCCCCGGGAGTATGGGGGAATTCCCCGGGATCCGTTTGCTCACCCGGGGAATGGGGCCTCCCTTGGGCTGGCATTTTGCCATCGGCATGAAAATCCGAAAAGCAAATTATGCAAATGGGTGTCGGACATCTGTCCGGGAGCAGGAGAGCACCAGCGTTTTTCTCCGGGGGAGGAACGATGGGTGGCGGGTCGCTTTTTCAAGTTTTCAACCGAAGGATGGGGGATTTTGAGAGCCCCACGGGGAAAACGGGAAGTTTTCCCCGTGGGAGTATCCGTGGAAGGGGGACACTCTGAATAATAAAAATATCTTATAGCACAATAATTAGCACGATATATGGTGATATCTGTTTTGCGAATTTTACAAAATGCCAAAACGGCGGTAAAATGGATTCACGAATTCGTCAGATGTGACAAAAGCGAAGGCCTGCATCTGTAGTACAGCCGGATACACCGTCAACTCACAGGAGGCATAACCATGGACTATCGACCTGCGGAAAACCGCTATGAGCAGATCTCCTACCGCCGCTGCGGCAGGAGCGGCATTTTATTGCCCGCCCTCTCCCTGGGCCTGTGGCATAATTTTGGCAATATCACCCCCTTCACCACCCAGCAGAGCATTCTGCGCAAGGGTTTCGATCTGGGCATCACCCATTTCGACCTGGCAAATAATTACGGCCCTCCCTACGGCGAGGCGGAGCGGAATTTCGGCATCCATATGGACCGGGACTGGCACACCCACCGGGACGAGCTGATCATCTCCACCAAGGCCGGCTATGATATGTGGCCCGGCCCCTACGGTGACCACGGCAGCAAGAAATACCTCATCGCCAGCCTGGACCAGTCCCTGAAGCGGATGCATCTGGACTATGTGGATATCTTCTACCACCACCGTCCCGACCCCGACACCCCCATTGAGGAGACCATGGGCGCTCTGGACCAGATTGTCCGCAGCGGCAAGGCCCTGTATGTGGGCATCTCCAACTACTATGACCCCGATCAGGCCCGCAGAGCCATTAAGACCCTCCGGGAGCTGGGCACCCCCATGCTGATCCACCAGCCCAGGTACTCCATGATGAGCCGGGGGGCGGAAAACGGCCTGTTCGATGTGCTGAAGGAGGAGGGCGTGGGCTGCATCGCCTTCGCGCCCCTGGCCAACGGCATTCTCACCGGCAAGTACCTCAACGGCATCCCCGCCGATTCCCGGGCGGCCCACGACCCCCGGTACCTGAAGGCCAGCGCCATCACCGAGGATGTGGTGGAGAAGGTCCGCAAGCTTAACGCCATCGCCCAGCGCCGGGGCCAGTCCATGGCTCAAATGGCCCTGCAGTGGGTCATGCGGGAGCCGGTGGTCACCACCGCCCTCATCGGTGCCAGCCGTCCCGAGCAGGTGGAGGAGAACGTCCGGGCTTTCGACTGCCCGCCCCTGTCCCCGGAGGAGCTGGCCGAGATCGAGGCCATCCTGGCGGAGTAACGCCACCCCATTCGGCTATCTCCGGCAAACGCCGGATTAGCATATACACATCATACTTAGGAGGAAACAATGATGAAAAAACTGATTTCCCTGCTGCTGGTCCTGGCTCTGGCCCTGACCCTGGCAGCCTGCGGCTCCGGCTCTTCCTCGAAGGTCGCCAACGCTGACAAGCCCGTTATTTGGTTCAACCGTCAGCCCTCCAACAGCCAGACCGGCGAGCTGGACATGGATGCTCTGACCTGGAACAAGGACACCTACTATGTTGGCTTTGATGCCATCCAGGGTGCTGTCCTCCAGGGCGAGATGATCGTCAACTACCTGCAGTCCCACGGCGCTGAGCTGGACCGCAACGGCGACGGCATCATCGGCTATGTCCTGTGCATCGGCGATATCGGCCACAACGACTCCATCGCCCGTACCCGTGGCGCCCGTCTGGCCCTCGGCACCGCTGTCCCCGACAGCACCCAGGGCAAGACCGCTGTTGGCGACATCAACGATGTTGACTCCAGCCCCATCGGCACCAATGTGGACGGCTCCGCTACCCATGTCCAGGATGGCAAGATCACCATCGACGGCAAGGAGTACATCGTCCGTGAGCTGGCTTCCCAGGAAATGAAGAACAACTCCGGCGCTACTTGGGATGCTCCCACCGCCGGTAACGCCATCGGCACCTGGAGCGCCGCCTTCGGCGACCAGATCGATGTGGTCGTTTCCAACAACGACGGCATGGGCATGGCCGTGTTCAACGCCTGGTCCAAGGGCGCCGGCGTCCCCACCTTCGGCTACGATGCCAACAGCGACGCTGTTGCCGCCATTGCTGAGGGCTACTGCGGCACCATCTCCCAGAATGCCGATGTGCAGGCTTACCTGACCCTGCGTACCCTGCGTAACGCCCTGGACGGCGTTGACATCATGACCGGTATCAGCATCCCCGATGCCGCCGGCAATGTCCTGTCCGAGGATCTGTACAAGTATGACGAGGCTACCCGTTGCTTCTACGCTCTGAACGCCGCTGTTACCGCTGAGAACTACGAGAAGTTCCTGGATGCTACCGCTCCCAACGCCGCTTTCAGCAAGCAGCTGTCTGAGACTGACGCTCCTGTGAAGAAGGTTTGGCTGGATATCTTCAACTCCACCGATAACTTCCTGAACGCCACCTACCTGCCCCAGCTGGAGAACTACGACGGCATCCTGAACCTGGATGTGGAGTATGTGAAGGGCGACGGCCAGACTGAGGCCAACATCATCGACCGCCTGGCGAACCCCGACGCTTACGATGGCTTCTGCATCAACATGGTTAAGACCGACAACGGCGCATCTTACATGAGCAAGCTCTCCTGAGGTTCACCGGAATCGTAACCCAAATCTTTAAGTGAGAAGACGGGTCATCGGGGGGTCTTCTTCCCGATGGCCCGTCCTTTTCGACGGAAAGGTCTCCGGCTCCCGGCTCTCCGGGAGCCAGACCGCCCCTTACCCCGGGCTTTCCCGGGGCAGTAAATGCGCTTGCAAAAGGCAGGGATGAAAGAAAATATGGCTGAGCAAATTGGGAATAACATCCTATCCATCCGGGGTATGTGCAAGTCCTTCGGACGCAACCGTGTCCTGGATCATATCAACCTGGATGTGAAAAAAGGCAGCATCATGGGCCTGATGGGCGAAAACGGCGCAGGCAAGTCCACCATGATGAAGTGCCTGTTCGGTACCTACCAAAAAGATGAGGGGACCATTCTCCTCGATGGAAAAGAAATCAATTTCTCCGGCCCGAAGGAAGCATTGGAAAACGGCGTGGCCATGGTTCACCAGGAGCTGAACCAGTGCCTGGAGCGGAATGTCCTGGATAATCTGTATCTTGGCCGTTACCCCGTGACCGCCTTCGGCAGGGTGGATGAAAACCGGATGAAAACGGAAGCCACCGAGCTGTTCCGGAAACTGAATATGACGGTGAATCTCACCGCCCCCATGAAGACCATGTCTGTCTCCACCCGGCAGATGGTGGAGATCGCCAAGGCTATCTCCTACAACGCCAAGCTCATCGTCCTGGATGAGCCGACCTCCTCCCTCACCGTCCGGGAGGTGGACAAGCTGTTCGAGATGATGCGGGCCCTGAAGGAGCAGGGAATCTCCCTGATCTACATTTCCCACAAAATGGACGAGATCTTCGAGATCTGCGACGAAGTCTCCGTGCTGCGCGACGGTAAGATGATCGTCACCCAGAAAACCAGCGAGACGGATATGAACCAGCTGATCACCCACATGGTGGGCCGGTCCCTGGGCAATCGCTTCCCTGTGATTGACAACACCCCGGGGGATGTGGTCCTGTCCGTCCAGCACCTGTCCACCAAATTCGCCCCCAACCTGAAGGATATTACCTTCGATGTCCGGGAAGGGGAGATTTTCGGCCTGTACGGCCTGGTGGGTGCAGGACGCAGCGAACTGCTGGAAACTATGTTCGGCGTGCGCACCCGTGCTGCCGGCCGGGTCTACTATAAGAATAAGCTCATGTCCTTTACCAGCGCCAAGGACGCCATGATGCATGGCGTCGCCATGATCACCGAGGAACGCAAGACCACGGGCCTGTTCCTGGAGGGCGACCTGGTATTCAATACCACCATCTCCAACCTCCCCCATTACCGCAGCGGCATCGCCCTGTCCACCGACCGGATGGTGAAGGCCACCGCCAATGAGATCAACATCATGCACACCAAGTGCATGGGCCCCCGGGACGCGATCACCTCCCTCTCCGGCGGCAACCAGCAGAAGGTGATCTTCGGTAAATGGCTGGAGCGGGATCCGGATGTGTTCCTCATGGACGAGCCCACCCGGGGCATTGATGTGGGCGCGAAGTACGAGATCTACGAGCTCATTGTCAAAATGGCCAAGCAGGGCAAGACCATCATCGTGGTGTCCTCGGAGATGCCGGAAATTCTGGGTATCACCAACCGGATCGGTGTCATGTCCAACGGACGGCTGGTGGGCATCGTCAACACCAAGGACGCCGACCAAGAGGAGCTCCTGAGACTGAGCGCCAAATACCTTTGACAGAAGGAGAAGGAAATTATGGTTCAAACCGATCAGATCCTCACCTTTGAGGAAGAACAGAAATTACTCGAACCCATTGAGCGCCATGTGAGCCAGATCCAGGAGCGGATCAACGCCCTCCGGGCGGAGGGCACGGACCGGGTCATTGCCCTCAACAGCCACATCGCCATCACCAGGGAGCGGGCAAACCACTCCAAGGCAGAGAAAAAGCGGATCATTGCCGAGGATAAGCAGGCACTGGCCAAGGCCAAGGAAGTGGAGGCCAAGAATAAGGCCCAGATCAACACCTTGGTGAAGGAAGCGGTTGCTTACCTGGATAAGCACTATGACAGCGAGTATTATAACCCCGTAGCCGAGGCCTGCAAGGCCCAGAAGGCAGCGGAAAACGCCCGCTACGAGGAAGAGCGGAAGGCCCTGAAGGCACAGCACGAGAAGGAGCTGGCCAAGCTGACGGACAGCAGCGAGATCAAGGACGAGAAGTATGTCTACAAGAATCGTCTGTTCGATGCCAAGCTGAAGCATGACTCCACCCTGCAGCAGATCAAGGACCGGAAGCACAATGCCTTCTCCTATCGCTATCACCTCATCGACCTGCTGCGGATGTCCAACTACACTCAGAGTGAAAAGCTGAAGCAGAAGTGGGAGAACTACCAGTACACCTTCAATCCCCGGCAGTTCCTGCTGAACAACGGTCTGTACATCGTCATCGTCTGCGTCTTTATCCTGCTGTGTGCCCTGGCTCCTGTGGTGAAAAAGACGGACCTGCTCACGGTGAACAACATCCTGAATATCCTGCAGGCTGCGTCCCCCCGTATGTTCCTGGCCCTGGGCGTGGGCGGCTTGATCCTTCTGGGCGGTACTGACCTGTCCGTGGGTCGTATGGTGGGCACCAGCATGGTTCTGTGTACCATGATTATGCACAACGGTGTGAATACCGGTGCCATCTTCGGCCATATCTTCGATTTTACCATGCTCCCCATCGGGGTGCGGGTGATCCTGGCCCTGGTGGTGTGCTGCCTGGTGACCACCACCTTCTCCACCATCGCCGGCTTCTTCACCGCCCGGTTCAAGATCCATCCCTTCGTTTCCACCATGGCCAATATGCTGATCATGTTCGGCCTGATGACCTTTGCCACCAAGGGTGTGTCCTTCGGTGCCATTGACATCTCCATCCCCAAGATGATCATGCCCAAGATCGGCCGCTTCCCCACCATCATCCTGTGGGCTGTGGCTGCCATCGCCATCATGTATTTCGTCTGGAACAAGACCACCCTGGGCAAGAATATGTATGCTGTGGGCGGTAACCCCGAGGCGGCCGCCGCTTCCGGTATCAATGTGTTCCTGGTGACCATCACCGCCTTCGCCATCGCCGGTGTCCTCTATGGCTTCGGTGCCTGGCTGGAGTGCATCCGCATGGTGGGTTCCGGCTCCGCCTCCTATGGCCAGGGCTGGGAAACTGACGCCATTGCGGCCTGCGTGGTTGGTGGCATTTCCTTCAGCGGCGGTATCGGCAAGATCTCCGGCATTGTGGTCGGCGTACTGATTTTCACCGCCCTGACCTACTCCCTGACCATCCTGGGCGTGGATACCAACCTCCAGTTCGTCTTCTCCGGCATTATTATTCTGGCCGCCGTTACCATCGACTGCCTGAAGTATGTCCAGAAGAAGTAAGGAGCGATCGTAACCCAAAAGCACCCTTCGGGGGCAAAATCCCCGGCAAGCCTTACGGGGCTTGCCGGGGCTGATAAAAAAGGTGCACGAAGGTGCGCCTTTTCTGAAGTTAGGAGGAGATCCCATGAAACAGTGTTATTTTTTCTCTGCCCCGGGCCGCACGGAGATCAGCGGCAACCAGGTTGACCACCAGAACGGCTGCGTGCTGGCCGGTGCCGTGAATTTGCAGACGGTGGCGGAGGTGTCCCTGAACGGGACGGACCGGATTCGGGTGGAATCCGCCGGTTTCCCCCCGGTGGAGGTGGAGCTGACGGACCTGGCCATCCGGGAGTCGGAGAAGTATACCACCGCGGCCCTGGTTCGGGGGGTGGCGGCGGCATTCCAGCAGCGGGGTGCCCAGCTCCGGGGCTTTGATGCCAGCGTCCGGTCCGATGTGCTGCCCGGCAGCGGTCTGAGCTCCTCGGCTTCCTTTGAGGTGCTGATGGCCACCATTTGCAACGAGCTGTTCTGCGGCAAGGCCCTCACCCAGGTGGAAGTGGCCCAGATCGGCCAGTGGGCGGAAAATGTCTACTTCGGTAAGCCCTGCGGACTGCTGGATCAGATGGCCTGCGCCGTGGGCGGCATGGTGTTCATCGACTTCGCTGACCCGGAGAAGCCGGTGGTGGAGGCGCTGGACTTTGATTTCTCCTCTGCGGGTCACGCCCTGTGCATCGTGGATGTAGGTGCGGACCATGCGGGGATGAACGAGGAGTACGCCGCCGTTCCCGGGGAGTTGAAGGCGCTGAGCGCGCTGTTCGGCAAGTCCGTTCTCCGGGAGGTTCCCGAGGCGGAATTCCTGGCCCGCCTGCCTGAGATTCGCCACCGGGTCCCTGACCGGGCGATCCTCCGGGCCGTCCACTTCTATCAGGAGAACCGCCGGGTGCGCAGCCAGGTGGAAGCCCTGAAACATCAGGATTTCGCCACCTTCCTGGAGCTGGTGAAGGAATCCGGCCGGAGTTCCTGGATGTATATTCAGAATGTCATCCCCGCCGGCGCGGTGGAGCACCAGGATATGGCGCTGGCTCTGGCCCTGTGTGACACCCTCCTCCAGGGCAGAGGCGCCTTCCGCGTCCACGGCGGCGGCTTCGCCGGTACGGTCCAGGCCTTTGTGCCCATGGATATGCTGGAGGAATTCAAGCAGGGGATGGAGCGTGTGCTGGGAGCGGGAAGCTGCCATGTCCTCTCCATTCGCCGGGAGGGAAGCGGCAGTCTGTAAAGCCGAATAAAACACAAAACCAGTCCGATTCTTGGGAATCGGGCTGGTTTTCGCTGTATCAGGGCTTTTGAAGCAGGCTGTCCCCGGAGGTTTCCAGCAAATCCAGGAACAGGGAGAGGACGGGGTTCTTGGAGGTATTGTACCACACTACACCGAAATCCATGCACTGGGGCTTCATGGGGAAGAAGGTGATACACTCCGACAAACCTCTGGGGAAGGTGTTCAGCCCCCCGGGGAGGATGGACACACCCATTCCCGCCTGAACCTGGACGAGAATGGCGAAAAAATCCTTGACAAGGTGCTGCTTCTGAATCAGGAAACCCGCCTCGCCGGCCGCTTTCTGGGCCTGGAAGGAAAAGCCGGGGGAGGAATGGTCGTCAATGAGGAAGAAGGTTTCCGATTCCAGGAGCCGGTAGTCCCGGCCGCCGGACTGGGCGAAGGGGTGATCCTTATGTACGGCGAGGCACAGATCCTCCTGCCACAGCACCTGGTAGGCCACCTCCCCGGTGTGGGGCATTTCGTAGGCGTTGATCCAGGCGAAGGCAATGTCGATATCCTGGTTTTTCAGGGCGATTTCCAGCTCCTTCAGGTTACCGCTGAAAAATTCCAGGGCCACATCGGGATAGCGCTGGCGGAAGGCCTGGGCAATGGCGGGAAGAACGGGCTGGAACATATACAGATAACCGATTTTCAGGCTGCCCCGGAGCCCTGCCTGGGCCCAGAGAACCTGCTGGCGGACATTTTCCAGCTTGTTGAGGATTTCCGGGCAGGCACTCTGGAAAATCTTCCCCGCAGGGGTCAGGGTCACGGACCGGGAATTCCGGTCGAACAGGGTCACGCCCAGCTGCTTTTCCAAATCGGCGATCTGCTGGCTCAGGGCGGGCTGGGCAATATAGAGGTTCATGGCGGCCTTGGTAAAATTCAGGCATTTGGCCAGCTCCATGAAATACCGTAGCTGTCGGGTATGGATGTCCAAAGAAACGCCCCCTTCTTCTGAAAAGCTTGTGCAAAAAGTCGTGTTACCCTCCCATTATAGCGGAATTGAAAATCGAAGTCAACTGAAAAAAAGGACCACCGGCGGAGTCACGGGATGGATTTTCTTGTGAAAGCCGTAAAAAAGGAAAATAGGGGCTAGGCATTCTTTGGCAGATGTGTTAAAATAGAAGAACCTGGGGACTTCGGAAGGGTAGTGGGAACAAGCCCGCCGCCAGGACATCGAAGCCCAGTTATTTGAAGGAGGTTTCGCAATGAAAAAGCAGATTCACAGCAGAATCCTCTCCGCTTGCCTGGCACTGCTCATGGTTTTGTCCATGATCCCCGCCAGCGTCTTTGCGGTGGAGGAGTCCGCAACGGTCGTTTTTTCCGAAATTACGGCAGCTGAACAGCTGACGGATGGAAATTATGTGATGGTTGTGGATACCGGCTACGCCCCCGGTTCGCTGAGCGGCGGATGGGTATCCGCGGTGCAGCCTACCGTAACGGAAGGTTCGATCTCCGCCCCGGCGGATGCGGACTATATCTGGACCCTGAGCCTTGGCGATGACAGCACCGTCAAGCTGACGGACTGCAACGGTGTGACCGTTGGCCCCAAGGGCGGCAACAACAACGGCATCCAGGCAAAGGACTACAGCTGGAGCTGGAGCTTTGCCGACGGCAAGGTTCGCTTCGCCGGCGTGGGCAGTGACACCGTGTTCCTGGCCAGCAATAGTGGCACTACCGGCACGAATCCCGGAAACCACCGCTTCCGCGGATACAAGACCACCACGGTCAACAGCTATCCGGATAGCTATCCCTGTGACTTCACCCTGTATAAGGCGGAGGGCACTGTGACCCCGGATCCCGATCCCGAGCCGGAGGAGCCTGCCTATGTGACCATCGGCGAGGCAGTCGCCGGTGAGAAGGGCAATACCTATACCGTCAAGGGCGTGGTGACCCTCCTCGACGGCAAGAATATCTATCTCCACGACGGTTCCAAGGGCATCTGCCTGCGTACTTCCGATGCTCCGTCGGATATCGCCCTGGGGGACACCCTCATCGCCACCGGCTCCCTGACGGTGTACAGCGGTATGCCCCAGCTGGGCAGTGGCACCTATGTCAAGTCCTCCGGCATGACCCTGACCCCCAAGAAGGTTACCATCGGCCAGCTGACCACCGAGGAGTTCGGCCGCTATGTGCAGCTGACCAATGTGGAAGTGACCGAGGTCTACGATAAGGACGGCACTTACTCCGCTCCCAACATCACCGTCACCGACGGTACCAACCAGATCCAGCTGTACAAGGCTGTCATCGGCAAGACCGATGGCCAGTGGGATGTGCAGGTGGGTGACAAGCTGAACATCCTGGCCGCTGTGGGCCAGTACAATACCACCGTCCAGCTGCGCAATACCCTTGCCAGCGAGATCACCAAGGCAGCCGCTTCTGACGGCCGCACCAGCGGTGTGGTCACGGATCGGAGCACCCTGAAGGACGGAGATCAGGTCGTGATCTTCAACCCTGCCAACGGCAAGTCCATGTCCACCGAATACAGCGGCTTCTATAATGTCTATTCCGATGTCCGGCTGGTGGATGGCAAGCTCCAGGGCTATACCGAGGCGGATGTGTGGACTCTGGGTGTCAACGAAGACGGCACCTATACCTTCTCCACCGCCGATGGCAAGCAGCTGTCCATGGGTGAAAAGTATAGCAGTATGCCCCTGGACGATGTGAACAAGACCTGGACCATTCAGACCGCCGCTACCGAGGGCTGCTTCTATATCCAGAATGTGGCCCGGGGCAGCTACATCGAGTGGTACGCAGACAAGAGCAACTGGAGCAGCTACTACGCCATCGGCACCAATGAGGCTCTGTTTGCCCAGCAGCTTTACTATGTGGCCCAGGAGGACATCTCCGGCGGCGAGACCCAGCCCGGCGGCCTGCCCCAGGCCGGGGATCAGGTCATGATCTTCAACCAGAACGCCCAGGCGGTGCTGGCCGGGGAGAATGACAGTCTTTCCCTGGAGAAGGCGGATGCCACCGTCACCGACGGCCGGATCACCCAGGTCGCCAACGGCGGCGTGATCTTCACTGTGGAGCGCAATGGGGAGTACTTCCGTTTCTACAACGAGCGCTACGGCTACCTGTGCTCCAACGGCACCGGCAACAATGCCTTCTACAGCAAGGACTTCTCCCAGGAGGGTGTTACCACCGACGATGCCGACTGGCTGGTGCGGGAATGCACCGGCGGCGTGGGCGGTTACGAGCTGGAAAGCCGCACCGCCAA
Organism: uncultured Oscillospiraceae bacterium; assembly: GCA_964428625.1. GTDB lineage: Bacteria > Bacillota > Clostridia > Oscillospirales > Oscillospiraceae > Faecousia. The sequence continues at coordinate 13,231 of CAYRYT010000014.1, forward strand.
GTATAACGGCCGCTACAGCCAGTGGCTGGAGTACTACGCCGATTCCTTCAAGACCTATTCCATGTACAATGTGACGGACTACACCATCTATTCCTTCTCCTTCTATCCCGTGGATTCCGGGATCCGGACGGAATATGGTGTCGCCAATGACCCCAAGGTGGTCATCACCTCCGGGGCTTCCGTCATGAAGGGCCAGGATTACACCCTGACCTTCCGCGTTGACGATATCAACGCCGTCCCGGCGGAGAACATTCAGGTTATGGACATAAACGGCGACCACCATTCCTTTACCGCTGTGGAGGAGGGCTATGCCGCTTCCATTCCCGCCGATGCCTTCTGGGAGAGAACCAGCCTCGATTTCACCGTGCGTGTGTCCTACGAGGAAGTGAAGTACGATGCGGTGGTGACTGTTCAGGTCATTGACGAGCCCGCCATCAGCGATGTCACCCCCGCCGCCAACACCCAGACCGGCGAGGACAAGCGGCCGGAGATCTCTGCCACCGTGACCAACGCCGGGGAGAACCCCACGGTGACCATGACCATCAACGAGAAGGTCGTGGACGCGGTCTATGACCAGGGCAAGATCACCTACCGTCCCGCTGCCGACCTGGCGGATGGCCGGACCACCGTCACCATCACTGTCACCCGGCAGGATGGCAAGACTGTCCAGATGACCTGGACCTTCCTGGTGGGCAAGAGCCAGTATCAGCTCTACTTCGGCCAGCTCCACTCCCACACTGGTCAGTATTCCGACGGCGCGGGCACCCTGGACAGCGCCCTGTCCTATATCCGGGATCTGCCCCTGTCCGCCAATGTCCACTTCGTGGCCTTTACCGACCACTCCAACTATTTTGACTCCAAGAGCAACCCCAATGTGGAGGCTGCCCTGTATGACATCTCCCTGGTGAAGGATTCCGATGCTTCCCACAGCTGGAGTGTCTACAAGCAGACCATTGCCGATTTCAACGCCGCCAACGCCGGTACCATCGTGGGCCTGGCAGGCTTCGAAATGACCTGGTCCGGCGGCCCCGGCCACATCAACACCTGGAATACCGAGGGTATCGTCTCCCGGAACAACACCACCCTGAATAACAAGACCGACGACGCGGGCATGAAGGCCTACTATGCCCTGCTGAGCCAGGCGGAGGGTGTGGATTCCATCAGCCAGTTCAACCACCCCGGCTCCACCTTCGGTACCTTCTCCGACTTCTCCTACTGGGATCCCGTCATTGACAGCCGGATCTACCTGGTGGAAGTGGGCAACGGCGAGGGCCAGATCGGCGCCGGCGGCTACTACCCCAGCTATGAGCAGTACACTGTGGCCCTGGATAAGGGCTGGCATGTGGCTCCCTCCAACAACCAGGACAACCACAAGGGCAAGTGGGGCAATGCCAACGATGCCAGGGATGTCATCCTGGCAGAGTGCCTGACGGAGGAGGGCCTGTATGAGGCCATCCGTGCCCTGCGGGTTTACGCCAGCGAGGACAAGAACCTGGAGATCCACTACACCGTCAACGGCAACCAGCTGGGCTCCATCATCACCGAGAAGCCCGAGAAGCTGGATGTGAACATCACCGTTTACGATCCGGACAAGACCGATTCCATCTCCAAGGTGGAGTTGATCGTCAATTCCGGTAAGGTCGCCTACACCTGGGACGATCCCGCTGTCCTGGCCCTGGGTGAGCTCACCGCTGAGCTGTCCCCCGATTTCAGCTACTACTATGTCCGTGTCACCCAGGCCGACGGCGACCTGGCCGTGACTGCCCCCGTCTGGGTGGGCGAGAGCCTGAAGCTGGGCATTTCCGCCTTCCAGTCCCAGACCAGCACCCCCGTCACCGGTGAGAAGCTGACCCTGGCTACCACCCTGTTCAACTCCGAGTCCACTCCCGCAACCATCAAGTCCATCACCTACACCGTGGGCGACCAGGTGCTCCTGTACAAGGACAATGCCGATCTCCCCGAGGGCCAGAAGGTCGTCGCCGCCGGTTCCACCCTGGATCTGGAGATGCCTGTCACCTTCCAGAGCGCCCGGGTCTACACCGTGAAGGTCACCGTAATCCTGGAGCTGGATGGTCAGGACTTCACCTTCACCAAGGAACTGAGCCTGGATGTGCTCAATGCCGACGATCTGGTGTACATCGGCATCGATGCCTCCCACTACAATGAGTATGTGGCCGGCAACTACGCCGATTCCATGGGCAACTTCTCCAACCTGGCCGGTGGCTACAGTGTCCGTACCGTGGACCTGAAGACCAGCGAGGATCTCATCGCCGCCTGCGCCAACTCCAAGTATAAGGCCCTGATCCTTACCGCACCCTCCCGCCGCCTGGCAGCTGCCCAGAAGGAGCTGCGCACCTATTCCGACGAGGAGCTGAAGGCCATCGCTGCCTTCAACGCCGCCGGTGGTGTGGTGATCCTGGCCGGTTGGTCCGACCACTATGAGTACTACCCCGAGGCCTTTGGGGATGGTCTGGATGCCCAGCACCACATGGCCGCAACCCAGAACGCCGTTCTGAAGGCCCTGGGCTCCAGCCTGCGGATTTCCGACGACGCCACCTATGACGATGTCTACTCCGCCATCGACGGCTGCGATCCCTACCGCCTGTACTTCAACACCTATAATATGGATAACCTCCTCAACGCCGGTGTGGAGTATGACGACGAGCACCCCTATGACTCCCTGTACACCGAGAAGTTCAGCCACTACGGCGGTGCTTCCATCTACGCGGTGGACGCTTCCGGCGAGGCTGCCGCAACGCTGCCCGCAACGGTTTCTCCCGTGGTCTTTGGCCATGAGAGCACCTACTCCAAGGATACCGATGCCGACGGCCTGGGCGGCGACATTCCCAAGTACGCCTCTCCCAAGGGCGATGACCGCCTGCTGATCATGGCTACGGAGCAGCTGGAGGGCAAGGGCCTGATCGTGGTTTCCGGAGCTGCCTTTATGTCCAACTTCGAGGTCCAGGCCTCCATCAGTGACAACGGTTCCGAGAAGAACTACGCCAACTACCGCATCTGCGAGAACTTGGTCCAGCATCTGAATCCTGTGAAGATCACTCCCATCGGGGAGGTCAACCAGGTGAAGGAGACCGGCTACAAGTTCACCATCGAGGGTATCGTCACCGCCAACGCCTCCGGCTATGACAAGGACACCGCCTTCTTCGACTGCACCTATGTCCAGGATGAGACAGGTGGTATCAATGTATTCCCCGTGGCGGGTGACTACAAGATCGGTGACAAGGTTCGTATTACCGGTACCACCGCCTTCTACCAGGGCGAGATCGAGCTGAGCGTCACCGATATCGTCAAGCTCAGCGAGAATAACCCCGTGGAGCCCAAGGAAGTTACCGCCGCCCAGGTCAATGACGGCTCCGTCACCGGCTTGCTGGTCACCATTAAGGGCACCGTGACCCACATCGAGTACAAGGAGGGTCTGGTGGAGTCCATCCTGGTGAAGGATGCCGAGGGCAACACCACCCGGGTGTTCATCGACGGCTACATCACCAAGGATAAGGAGATCCGGAATCTGGAGATCGGCTGCCAGATCCAGGCAACGGGCCTTGCCTCCTACGACAATACCTATGTCCTCTCCGACGGAACCGAGTCCTATCCCAGAATCCGCATCCGTGACCGGGACGATATCCTCTGCACCAAGGCCGAGGAGAAGCCCACCGAGCCTACGGAACCCGAGGTGCCCACGGAGCCTGTGGAGCCCACCAACCCCGAGGCTCCTTCCGAAAAGCCCACGGAGAAGCCGGAGAAGCCTGATTCCGGCAACGCCGGCACGGGTGATTCCCAGAACCCCGCCCTGCTCATTGCGATCCTGGCCATTGCCGCCATCGGCTTTGTGGCCATCCTGTTCCTGATGCGGGACAAGAAGGATAAGCAGGCGTAATTCCCCAAAAAGCCATAAAAAACCGCCCTCCGGGGCGGTTTTTTGTGATCTTGCAGTATGAAATGCTTGACAAAAAAGCTCCCCTTGGCAAGGGAATGCACCACCCCAAAGGCTCCCCTTGGCAAGGGGAGCTGTCATGCGAACAGCATGACTGAGGGGATTGAAGGTCGGATATTTGCAAAGGCGCGGCCCCTGGCCGCGACGGGCCGATTAAGAATCGGCCCCTACATCGGCGAGTCGCATCCATCCGACTACTGGGGAATATCGTTACCTTCCACCCCCCCTCCGGCAAAAATCGGAGATTTTTGCCACCTCCCCCTACCAGGGGGAGGCTTGGGGCGGTGCAACCATCTGACTACCGGGGGAAAGATCCCTCAATTTCTGCGCCAGGTGCTGCCGGAGAAAAGCACCAGCATGGGGAAAATCTCCAGTCGGCCGGCAAGCATATCAAAAATCAGCACCAGCTTGCTCAGATCACTGAATCCGGAGAAATTGCAGGTGGGGCCCACAGCTTCCAGGCCCGGGCCAATGTTGTTGAAGCAGGCCAGCACCGCCGTCAGGTTGGTGCCGATGGAGAAATTATCCAGGGAAAGAACCAGATAGCTGGCGATGATAATGACCACATAGGCCGCAAGATAGGCGTTGGCATTGTCCAGCACCCCCTCGTCAATGGCCCGGCCGTTGATCCGGACTACCTGAACCTTCCGGGGGTGGATCACCTGGCGGATGTTCCGCCGGAGGCTTTTCAGCAGGAGCATGGCCCGGCCGCATTTGAAACCACCGCCGGTGGAACCGGCGCTGGCACCCAGAACCATCAGAAGCATCAGCAGCCCCTTGGAGAAAGCGGGCCACAGGTCAAAATCCGTGGTGGCGAAACCGGTGGTGGTCATAATGGTGCTGACCTGGAAGGCGGCATGACGCACGGTCTCAGAGAGGGTGTCGTACATGGGCCGGATGTCCAGGCAGATGAGAACCGTGACCACCAGGGCGACCCCGGCGTACATCCGCAGCTCCTCGTCCTTCAGGACATTTTTCCACTTACCGATGAGAAGCAGGTAGTAGCAGCTGAAATTCACGCCAAAGAGGAACATGAACACTGTGGTGACATTTTGCAGATAGGGGGAGTAGCTGGCCATGGAGTCGTTTTTGATGCCGAAGCCGCCGGTACCGGCGGTGCCGAAGGCGGTACATACGGACTCGAACAGGGTCATGCCCCCCGCCAGGAGGAAGGCGATGTTCACCAGCGTCATGACGATGTAAATGATATACAGGATCATGGCGGTGGTCTTCATTTTCGGCACCAGCTTGCCCACATCCGGGCCGGGGCTCTCCGCCCGGAGCAGGTGCATGGTGAAACCGCTGCCCTTGACGGAGCTGGGGGCAATGGCCAGCAGGAACACCAGCACGCCCATGCCGCCCAGCCAGTGGCTGAAGCTGCGCCAGTAAATCAGGCTTTTGGACAGGGCTTCCACATCCGTCAGGATGGAGGAGCCGGTGGTGGTGAAGCCGGAGACGATTTCGAACAGGGCGTCGATGTACCGGGGAATTTCCCGGGAGAAGTAGAAGGGCAGGCAGCCCGTCAGACTCAGGACGATCCAGCTGATGCTCACGCACACCAGACCCTCCCGGGCACCGAATAGCCGCCCGGCCCGGCGGCACAGGCCCCACAGGAGCCCAGCCAGGACGGCAATGACCCCCAGGGTCATGAGAAAGCCCCGGCAGGCGGCGCTTTCGCCCTGGTACAGGGCAATGGCCAGGGCGGGGAGCAGGAATACCCCCTCCACAGCCAGAATTTGGCCGATAAAACGGCCCATCATCTTGTAATTCACGAAGGCACCCCCCTCAGGCGAAAATATCGTGGAACTGGTGGAGGATTCCCCGGCCGCTGGTGACGACCACCACGGTGTCTCCGGGCTGGAAGGTGCTTTCGCCGTTGGGGATCATGGTCTTGCTGCCCCGGGTGATGCTGGCAATCAGCACATTGGGACGCAGCTTCAGCTCTTTCAGGGGTTTGCCGCAGTTGCGGGTATCCGACTCCAGGAGGAATTCCACCGCCTCGGCCTGACCATCGGCAATGGCGTGGACGGAGACGGCGGCACCGGTCTGGTTCTGCATAGCCCGGACATAGCGGACAATGTTGTTGGAGCAAAGCTCCCGGGGGCAGATGACACTGCCCAGGGCCAGACTGTCCGCCAGCTGCATATTCTCGTGGCGGCCCAGCTTGGTGATGACCTTGGGAACCTTCTGGGAGGCGGCATAGAGGGAGATGATCATGTTCATTTCGTCAATGCCCGTCAGGGTGATGATGGCATCGGCATCTGCCAGCCCTTCGCTTTCCAGCAGATCCTGGCTGCTGCAATCTCCCTGGATCACATCGGCATTGGGGAGCTGCTCCGAGAGGATCCGGCAGCGCAGGGGATCCTTCTCGATGATCTTCACGGAAACCTCGTCCTTTTCCAGCAGCCGGGTCAGATAGAAGCTGATCCGGTCGCCGCCGCAGAGGATCACCCGCCGGATCCGCCGGGTGATGATCCCCAGGTTTTTCAGCAGGATGGTCAGATTGGCGGTGGGAGCGGTGACGAAGATCCGGTCCCCGGCCCGGAGGACGAAATTACCGCCGGGAGCGATGGCGTTGCCGTCCCGGAGCACGGCGCATACCAGAACCTGGCAGCCCACGATGCCGTTCATCTGGCTCAGAGGAAGGTCTTTCAGGGGGCTGTCCTTTCCCACCCGCAGCTCCACGATCTCCGAGCGCCCCTTGGCGAAGGTGTCCCGCCGGAGGAAGCCAGGGTAGCGCAGCAGGCGCTCCATCTCCTGGGCGGCCTGGTTTTCCGGGTTCACCGTCAGGGACAGGGCAAAGGTCTGGCGCATTTCATAGATCTGCTGGGTATATTCCGGATTCCGGATCCGGGCGATGGTATGGATATTGGGGTTGATGCCGTGGGCAGTGGTGCAGCACAGCAAATTGATCTCGTCGGCATTGGTGGCGGCAATGAGCAGATCCGCCTGGGGAACACCGGCTTCCAGGAGGACGGCCATGGAGGCGCAATTGCCCTGGACGGTGATCACATCGTAGCGCTCCGTCAGGGCCTCCAGGAGTTGTTTGTTCTGGTCGATGACCGTCAGATCGTGGCCCTCACCGGCCAGCAGGCGCACCAGGGTGGCACCGACCTTGCCGTTGCCCGCAATGATAATATTCATAAGCTACCTCCCGTAGCCGGGCGCACTGTAGGCGGCACCGGCCTGTTGGCACTACTATAATCCTTTTCCCGCCGGTTGTCAAGGCACCCATGACGAAGCCTCCTTCTACCAGGGGGAGGTGGTGGAAAGGTAACGATTTTCCCCAGCAGTCGGATGGCTGCGTTGCACCTTGTAGGGGCCGATTCGTAATCGGCCCGTCGCGGCCAGGGGCCGCACCTGCCTCCCCCTGGTAGGGGGAGGTGTCACGGCGAACGCAGTGACGGAGGGGGTGGAAGGTCGGAGCTGCTGCGGTAGTCGGTGGTTTCAATCCCCTCAGTCGGCCTGTTCGGCCGACAGCTCCCCTTACCAAGGGGAGCCTTTTTCCAGCATTTCCGGTTCGGCGGGGGTGCTCAGGGGTCGTTACCTTGCGGGCCGATTAAGAATCGGCCCCTACCTGGGCTTGGTGGAAATGACCGACAGTTTGCGGAATCGAAGATTCAATCCCCTCAGCCATGCTATTTGCATGACAGCTCCCCTTGCTAAGGGGAGCCTTTTTCTTCCTCTTTACCAAGGGAAGCCGATTAGGGGGCGGAAAGAGGCCGTTTCCCGGAGGAAACGGCCTCTTGGGTGCAATTCTTAGTACATACCACCCTGGGCTGCGGCGGCAGCAGCGGCGGCATCGGCAGCGGGATCGGGCTTATCCACGACCAGAGTTTCGGTGGTCAGCACGCAGGCGGCGATGGAAGCGGCATTCTCCAGGGAGGAGCGGGTGACCTTGGTGGGGTCTACGATACCGGCGGCGATCATGTCGCAGTATTCCTCGGTGTAGGCGTTGTAGCCATAGCCGATCTTACCGGAGTTGCGAACCTTCTCATAGACCACGGAGCCGTCCACACCGGCGTTCTGAGCGATCTGACGGATGGGAGCCTGGAGCGCAGTGGCGATGATCTTGGCACCGGTCTTTTCGTCACCGTGGAGGGTGGCGACCAGCTCTTCCACAGCCTGGATGGCGTTGACCTGGGCGGTACCGCCGCCGGCCACGATGCCTTCCTCAACGGCAGCACGGGCAGCGTTCAGGGCATCCTCCACCCGCAGCTTCTGCTCCTTCATGGCGACTTCGGTCTGGGCACCGACCTTGATGACGGCAACGCCGCCGGCCAGCTTAGCCAGACGCTCCTGGAGCTTCTCCCGGTCGTAGTCGGAGGTGGTGGTGGCAATGGCGGAGCGGATCTCGTGGGTCCGGGCCTGGATGGCAGCGCTGTCGCCCACGCCATCGACGATGGTAGTGGTCTCCTTGGTCACCACGATCTGACGGCAACGGCCCAGATCGTTCAGGGTAGCCTCGGTGAGCTCCATGTTCAGCTGGCTGGAGATGACGGTACCGCCGGTGAGAATGGCGATATCCTGGAGCATTTCCTTCCGGCGGTCGCCGAAGCCGGGGGCCTTGACACAGACGCAGTTGAAGTTGCCGCGGAGGCGGTTGACCAGCAGGGTGGCCAGGGCATCGCCCTCCACATCCTCAGCAATGATCAGCATTTTCTTACCGGCCTTGACGATGGGCTCCAGAATGGGCAGGATTTCCTGGATGGAGGAGATCTTCTTGTCGGTGATCAGGATGTAGGCATCATCCAGGACGGCCTCCATCTTGTCGGTATCGGTGACCATGTAGGGGGAGATGTAGCCCCGGTCGAACTGCATACCTTCCACCACTTCCAGGCCGGTCTCGGCGGTCTTGGACTCCTCGATGGTGATGACACCCTCGGTGCCCACCTTCTCCATAGCCTCAGCAATCAGCTTGCCCACATTTTCGTCGCCGGAGGAGACGGTGCCCACCCGGGCGATGGCAGCGGAGTCGGACACGGGGACGGAATGGGACTGAATGGCACCCACAGCGGCGGCAACGGCCTTCTCAATGCCCTTGCGCATGACCATGGGGTTGGCACCGGCGGACAGGTTCTTCAGACCCTCCCGGGTGATGGCCT
>CAYRYT010000015.1:0-12070 GCA_964428625.1 uncultured Oscillospiraceae bacterium
AACCACTTTCTATCGTGCCAAGGAAGTGCAGCCTGTGGTTGAGAAGATGATCACCCTGGGCAAGAAGGGCGACCTGGCCGCTTACCGCAAGGCCCTGTCCTTCATCACCAAGGAAGATGTGGCTCACAAGCTGTTCAAGGAGATCGCTCCCAAGTATGCTGACCGTAACGGCGGCTACACCAGAGTGACCCGTACCGGCGCCCGCCGCGGTGACGCTGCTGAGATGGCAGTCATCGAGCTGGTGTAATCTGGTCTCTTTCCCATAATAATGACCCCCTCCGCGTCAGCGGAGGGGGGTTTGCGTTGATTTGAAGGGTGCGTATTCTTCCTGGTACGAGGTTGCGCAAGCCAAAGCCTCCCCCTGATGCGGAAAGGACGATAGCACCGCTAAAGCCTCCCCCTGGTAGGGGGAGGTGTCACGGCGAACGCCGTGACGGAGGGGGTGGAGGGTCGGAACTACTGCGGTAGTCGGTGGCTTCAATCCCCTCAGTCATGCTGTACGCATGACAGCTCCCCTTGCCAAGGGGAGCCTTCGGGGTGCGGAGGTTGGACGACAGCTCGCCTTACCAAGGAGAGCCTTTGGGTGGAGCATCCCGTTTCGAAGGGGAGCCTTTGGGCGGAGCATCCTCTTGCCAAGGGGAGCTTTTGGGAAAAAAGAAAAACCACTCAGTTTTCACTGAGTGGTTTTATGGAGCTGCTATCCAGATTTGAACTGGAGACCTCATCCTTACCAAGGATGCGCTCTACCGGCTGAGCTATAGCAGCGGGGTTCGTGTCTCTCAGACAGCTCTGCTATTATACAACGGATATCGCCTTTTGTCAACCCCTATTTTTAAAAAATTCAAAAAAGTTTTCCATATCTTTTCCGCATGGTTTTTCTATATTTCCTGGTTGACAATTTGGAAATCTATGGTATTATATCTTTACTCAGAACCCAATACATGGGACGAGTGTTTCTATTTGGGAAGGGGTGATTACCTTGGATCCCCAAAATACCATCCTGCGGACTAGCAGCGACTTCGTCCTGCGGCGGATCGCGGGAGAGGCGATGCTGATCCCCGTGGGGGAGACGGCGATGGGAAACAGTATGATTTCCCTGAATGATACCTTTGCCTGGCTTTGGGAGCTGTTCTCCCAGGGCATGACCTTTCGCCAGGCGGTGACACGGGCCCAGGCTGAATTTGAAGATCCAGCCGGACAGATGGAAGCACAAATCGCGGCTTTTGTGAATGACTGTGTGAGATACGGTATGCTTACTGTGGAATGTAATAAGGAGGACTAATTTATGGAGAAAAGAGTGTGGACTGCACCCCAGGCAACTGTGGAGCAGTTTGTTGCCAATGAATATGTTGCGGCTTGCAATACTACCAAGACTTATTATGAGTTTACCTGCAATGCTGGTGGTGGTGACTACGGTGGTGTGTATAAGGAGACCAATAGTGTGCAAGGGCTTCAGACAGGTTATGGTGGAGATGAGCGGCTTTCCACGCGTCCTAATAGCTTCCATGCCTGCAATGCCTACCACTATGCTGAGAGCATGGATGACTTCATCCAGAATTGCTATTACAAAAATGCTTCCACCGATAATGTCTTGAATGTTATTGTGTGGCGTGGCGAGGATGGCAAAAATGTGCACTGCACCACGCAGCTGATTTCTGATATTAAGCCTGTCCAGGGCAACAAGAGCTGATTAAGTACATAGCGAATCATGACCCGGAGTTTCTCCGGGTCATTTTGCTAGGCAGGTGGGGCGGATGGTTTCGTAAGCCAGAGCCTCCCGTGGTAGGAAGTCGGATGGTTGTTCCAGCTAATGCCTCCCCCCTGGTGGGGGGGAGCCGCACCAGCCAAGCCTCCCCCTGGTAGGGGGAGGTGGCAAAAATCTCCGATTTTTGCCGGAGGGGGTGGAGGGTCGGAACTACTGCGGTAGTCGGTGGCTTCAATCCCCTCAGTCATGCTGTACGCATGACAGCTCCCCTTGCCAAGGGGAGCCTTTGGGGTGCGGAGGTCGGACGACAGCTCGCCTTGCTAAGGGGAGCCTTACATATCCCTTACATATCATTTTAAAATTTCGGGAGAGAGGATCTTATGGACGAATCCAGAGAGTTTTCCACGGGGGAGCAGCGGATCTTTGACCGGGCCCGGCAGGCGGGTGTGCCGGTGAACGGCAGCTTCGAGCTGATCCCCCTGTGCAATATGAATTGCCGGATGTGCTATGTCCGCCTGGACCGGAAGGCCATGGAGGCCCAGGGACGGCTGCTCACCGGGGCCCAATGGCTGGCGGTGGGCCGTCAGGCGGCGGAGGCGGGGACGATGTTCCTCCTGCTCACCGGCGGCGAGCCCCTGCTCCACCCGGATTTCCGGGAGATTTACCTGGGTTTGAAGGCTATGGGCATGGTGCTGACCATCAACACCAATGGCACCCTTATCGACGAGGAATGGGCGGATTTCTTCGCCGCCCATCGGCCCCGGCGGATCAATATCACCCTCTACGGCAAAGATGAGAAGGCTTACGAAACCCTTTGCCGGTACTCCGGGGGATTTGACAAGGTTCTTCGGGGCGTGCGCCTCCTGCGGGAGCGTGGGGTTGATGTAAAGCTGGCGGGAAGTGCCACCCCGGAGAATGGGGAGGATATCCCCGCCATGTACCAGGTGGCCCGGGAACTGGATGTGCCTCTGCATACGGACTGCTACATGATGAACGCCCGGCGGGAACGGCCGGAGGAATTCCAGTATGAAAGCCGCCTGGCCCCCGAGGAGGCGGCGGAAAAGAACCTGACAGCCCTCCGGCTGAGCTTGGGGGAGGATTTCTACAGCCAGTACCGCACCCAGGCTCTGGCCCGGGTGGACGGCTTCCGGAAGCCCCAGGAGGCTCCCTGCGCCATTTCCTGCAACGGGGGACTGTGTAGCTACACGGTGAACTGGCAGGGCCATATGCGGCTGTGTGTGGTCATGACGGAGCCGGAGGTGGATCTGACGCGGGAACCCTTCGCAAAGGGCTGGCAGGTGGTACACCGGGCGGCGGAGGCCATCCGGTTCTGCAGCGAATGTAGCGTCTGCCCCCGGCGGCATCTGTGCCGGGTATGTGCCGCGGCCTGCCTGCTGGAAACGGGGGATTATATGGGCAAGCCCGAATATCTGTGCCGATACGCCCAGGCTACGGAGGATATCCTCCGCCGGGAGGAGGCAGACCATGGATGAACGGTATACCATCGGCGGCTTCTGCTTCCGCCTCACAGCACCGGAGGCACTGACTCCGCCGGAGAATTTTCAGAAGTTCCGGGGCGAGGGACAGGAGACCTACACATACCATATTTCCTTCTGTGAGGCCCTGCCGCCGGTTCGGGGAGAAATTTTACTCCACCGGGATGATTTGATCATCACCCAGGAAAACGGGCTGGAAATCCGCTGGATCGGCGTGAAGGGGATTCCTTATCCTTACGCCTGTTACCGGGAAATCAGCCCCCGGGAGGCGGTGGTTGCTCTGGACCGGCAACGGTGGGAGGCCATGGCCTCCCTGGATGTGGTGTTCGTGTCCCTCCTGGCTCTGGAAAAGCGGATGGCAGCGCAAGGGGCGCTGGTGCTCCACTGTGCCTGGCTGGACCACCCCCAGGGGGCGGTGCTGTTCAGCGGCCCATCCGGGGCGGGGAAAAGCACCCAGGCCGACCTGTGGAGAACCTTCCGGGGCCGGGAGACGGTGAACGGCGATCGGGCGCTCCTGCGGCGGATCCAGGGCCGGTGGGTGGTTCAGGGCTGGCCGGTATGCGGCTCCAGCGGCATCTGCCGGAATGAAAACCAGGCCCTGCGGGCCATCGTTATGGTGGAACAGGCACCGGAAAACGCCGCCAGGAGCCTGCGGCCCGGTCAGGCCTTCCATCAGGTGTATACCCAGATGACGGTGAACCGATGGGATCGGGCGGCGGCTTTGCAGGCTGTGGAGCTGACGGAGGATCTCATCACCCGGGTGAGCGTGGGAGCGCTGCGCTGCACCATGGAGGAAGGGGCGGTTCAGGCCCTGGAAGCATGGCTGGCGGAGAGAGAATAAAGAACAGGAAATCCCGGTGTCGTTGACCAGACGGCACCGGGATTTCCTGTAAATATTGCATAGAAAGAGAGGTAAGGGAATGAAATAAGGATCGCATTGCTCTTTTGACACCTATATTATAACCGGGAGAATATGAAGTTGCAAGTCAGGAATTGTTAAATAAATATGAAGCATGTAAAAACCGACGGGGCGAAATTGTGAGATATGCACAAATGTGAAACTTTTGTTACATTTTCATAGCCCCCTTGACTTTTGGCAAAAATGGAGTATAGTGATGGTAAATAAGATTTAGCACTCTACTGGATAGAGTGCTAAAAAAGGAAGAAGGATGGTTTATGAACTGGAACCAATATACCCAAAAGTCTCTGGAAGCGGTGAACAGCGCCCAGCAGCTGGCCGCTGCCAATCATCATCAGCAGCTGGAACAGATCCATCTGCTCCTGGCGCTGGTAGGCCAGGAAGGGGGGCTGATCCCCCAGCTCCTGCGGAAAATGGATGTGACGGTGGAAAGTCTCACCGCTGCCGCCAATGCCCAGCTGCGCAAGCTCCCTGCCGTCACCGGCAGCCGCGAGGCGGATAAGCTCTATATCTCCGGGGATGTGGACGCAACCTTTGCCGCCGCCGAGGCCCAGGCCAAGGGGATGAAGGATGAATTCGTATCCGTGGAGCATTTGTTCCTGGCCCTGCTGGAAACCGCCGCAGGGGGTGTGAAGGAGCTGTTTGCTACCTATCGCATCACCAGGGAAAACGCCCTGAAAGCCCTCCAGGCCATTCGGGGCAACCAGCGTGTCACTTCCGACAGCCCGGAGGGCACCTATGATGCCCTGGAAAAATACGGCACCGACCTTGTGAAGCGGGCCAGGGAGCAGAAGATGGACCCGGTCATCGGCCGGGACGAGGAAATCCGGAATGTGATCCGCATTCTGTCCCGTAAAACCAAGAATAACCCGGTGCTCATTGGCGAACCCGGCGTGGGCAAGACCGCCATTGCCGAGGGGCTGGCCCAGCGAATTGTGAAGCAGGATGTGCCCAAGAGCCTCCAGGATAAGACGGTTTTCTCCCTGGATATGGGTGCCCTCATTGCCGGTGCCAAGTACCGGGGCGAGTTTGAGGAGCGGCTGAAGGCTGTGCTCAACGAGGTGAAGCAGTCCCAGGGGCGGATCATTCTGTTCATCGACGAGCTGCACACCATCGTCGGTGCCGGCAAGACCGAGGGCAGCATGGACGCGGGCAACCTCCTCAAGCCCATGCTGGCCCGGGGCGAACTGCACTGTATCGGTGCCACCACCCTGGACGAATACCGCCAGTATATCGAGAAGGACGCGGCTCTGGAGCGACGGTTCCAGCCGGTTCAGGTGGACGAGCCCACGGTGGAGCAGACCATTTCCATTCTCCGTGGCCTGAAGGAGCGCTATGAGGTGTTCCATGGTGTGAAAATCGCAGATTCCGCGATCATTGCCGCGGCGACCCTGTCCCACCGGTATATCACCGACCGGTTCCTGCCGGACAAGGCTATCGACCTGGTGGACGAGGCCTGCGCCCAGATCCGCACGGAAATGGATTCCAGCCCCGCAGAGCTGGATGAGGTCTCCCGGCGGATCATTCAGCTGGAAATTGAGGAGGCGGCCCTGAAAAAGGAAGAGGATGACCTGTCCAAAGGCAGACTTGCCCAGCTGCAAAAGGAGCTGGCGGAGGAGCGGGAGCATTACCACGCCATGAAGGCCCAATGGGACAACGAAAAGAAGGCCATCGGCCATATTCAGCAGCTGCGGGAACAGATCGAGGAGCTGAACCGGCAGATCGAGGCCGCAGAGCGGGAATATGATCTGGAAAAGGCGGCGGAGCTGAAATACGGCCGGCTGCCCCAGGCGCAGAAGGCCCTGGCAGCCGAGGAGCAAAAGGCTCAGGCGGGTAAGGAGGACAATATTCTCCGGGACCGGGTCACCGATGAGGAGATCGCCCGGATCGTGGAGCGGTGGACGGGAATTCCCGTGTCCTGTCTGGTTCGGGGGGAGCGGGAGAAGCTCCTGCATCTGGATGAGACTCTCCACAAGCGGGTGATCGGCCAGGAGGAAGCCGTCCAGGCGGTGGCTCAGGCCATTCAGCGCAGCCGTGCGGGCATCCAGGATCCCAACCGGCCCATTGGTTCCTTCCTGTTCCTGGGGCCCACCGGCGTGGGTAAGACGGAGCTGGCAAAGACCCTGGCCGGGGCATTGTTTGATGACGAGAACAACCTGGTGCGGATCGATATGAGCGAGTATATGGAGAAATATGCCGTATCCCGGCTCATTGGCGCGCCTCCCGGCTATGTGGGCTACGAGGAGGGCGGTCAGCTGACGGAGGCAGTCCGGCGCAAGCCCTACTCTGTGGTGCTGTTCGATGAGGTGGAGAAGGCCCATCCCGATGTGTTCAATGTACTGCTGCAGGTGCTGGACGATGGACGGATCACCGACTCCCAGGGCAGAACGGTGGATTTCAAGAACACCATTCTCATCCTGACCTCCAACCTGGGCTCGGAGTACCTCCTGGGCGGTGTGAACGATGATGGCACCATTGACCCCGCCGCCAAGGCCCAGGTGGAGAGCCTGCTGCGCCGGTCCTTCCGACCGGAGTTCCTGAACCGGCTGGATGAAATCGTGTTCTACAAGCCGCTGACCCGGGAGAATGTGACGGGGATCCTGGACCTGCAGATCGACAGGCTCAACAGCCGTCTGGCAGAGCAGCAGCTCCGGGTGGAACTGACACCCCAGGCAAAGGAAGCCGTTGTGGAAGCAGCATACGATCCGGAATTCGGTGCCCGGCCTCTGCGCCGGTATGTCCAGCATACGGTGGAGACCATGCTGAGCCGCCGGATCCTCCGGGGAGCGGTCACCCCGGGGCAGACACTCCTGGTGGATGCCCGGGATGGGGAGCTGGTGCTGGAATGACCCAGGGCCTCGGAACTTGATAATTGTACAGAAAACCCCCGGGTTTCTGCCGAAAGGCGGGAACCCGGGGGTTTGTTATTTGATTTCCTGGAGCAGGTCTGCCAAGGTGATCCCTTCAAAAAAGCCGTCAATGAGCTGGTCCAGCTTTTGCCACATGGGCAGGGTGTTGCAGCAGCTGGAACGGGAGCAGGCGGACGGGCCCTGGCTGGTGCAGGATACAGGGGCAAGGCTGCCCTCGGTGAGCTTGAGGATGGCACCGACGGTGTAATCCTGGGCAGGCCGGTTCAGACGGTAGCCACCGCCCTTGCCGTGAACCGCATCCACAAACCCCGCTTTGGACAGGGTGGTCATGATGGATTCCAGGTATTTCTGGGAAATACCCTCCGATTCCGCAATCTCCTTCAGGGGGATATAGTCGCTGCCCTGGCTCTGGGCCAGAAAGACCATCACCCGCAGAGCATAGCGACCCTTGGTGGAGACGATCATAGGCCCTTATTCGCCGTGGACGGCGTTGTGGAGTTCCTCGTGGTCGATTTCCCGGAACTCCTGGGGGTCATAGGCGATGCCGTTGCGGTCGTAGTAGTCCTTCAGGGCGTTCTTGATGGCTTCCTCAGCCAGAACGGAGCAGTGGAGCTTGTGGGCGGGCAGACCGTCCAGAGCCTCTGCCACGGCCTTGTTGGTCAGGGCCATGGCCTCGTGGATGGACTTGCCCTTGATCATCTCCGTGGCCATGGAGGAGGAGGCGATGGCGCTGCCGCAGCCGAAGGTCTCAAACTTCACATCGGTGATGATATCGTTGTCGATCTTTAGGTAGATCTTCATGATATCGCCGCACTTGGCGTTGCCCACCTCGCCGACACCGTCGGCGTTCTCAATCACACCCACATTCCGGGGGTGGGTGAAATGATCCATAACTTTTTCACTATAGAGTGCCATAATGTGATTCTCCTCTTATTTACAAAATATACTGGCGCTTACCGGTTTGCAGATCCCGCCATACCGGGCTCATACCCCGCAGGTATTCCACCACCTGGGGAACGACTTCCAGAATGTGATCCACTTCCTCGTCGGTATTGTATTCGCTCAGGGACAGGCGCAGGCTGCCATGGGCCACATCGTGGACCCGGCCGATGGCCAGGAGCACATGGCTGGGATCCAGACTGCCGCTGGTGCAGGCGGAGCCTGAGGAAGCACAGACACCCTTCATATCCAGCAGCAGGAGGAGGCTCTCTCCCTCGATGCCCTCAAAGCAGAAGCTGACATTTCCGGGCAGACGGTTCACGGGGTCGCCGTTCAGGGCGCTGTGGGGGATCTTGCGCAGACCTTCGATCAGCCGGTCCCGCATGGCGGTGACCTTGGCCATATTCTCGTCCATATGGGCGCAGGAATCCGTCAGTGCTGCGGCAAGGCCTCGGATGCCGGCCAGGTTTTCTGTGCCGGCCCGCTTGCCCCGCTCCTGAGCACCGCCCTCGATGACATTCACCAGGGGAAAACCCCGGCGGCAGTAGAGAACACCCACGCCCTTGGGGCCGTGGAACTTATGGGCGGAGAGGCTGAGCATATCGATGTTCTGCTCCTTCACATGGATGTGGAGGTGGCCGACAGCCTGGACGGCATCGGTGTGGAAGGGGACACCCGCTTCCTTGCAGACGGCACCGATTTCAGCAATGGGCAGGATGGAGCCGATCTCGTTGTTGGCGTACATGGTGGTCACCAGGCAGGTATCGGGGCGGATGGCAGCCTTGACCTGCTGGGCGGTGACATTGTGATGCTCCTTCACATCCAGAAGGGTGATTTCAAAGCCCTCTTTCTCCAGCTTGTTCAGAGTGTGGAGCACGGCGTGGTGCTCGAAGGCGGTGGAGACGATGTGCTTCTTACCCTTCCGGGCACCCATCCGGGCGGCGGAGAGGATGGCCTGATTATCGGCCTCGCTGCCGCCGGAGGTGAAGTAGATCTCCCGGGGCTCACAGCCCAAACACTGCGCGACTTGGGCACGGGCTTCCTCCAGAGCTTCCTTGGCCTGCTGGCCGACGGAGTGCAAGCTGGACGGATTGCCGTAAATGCCGTCGAAATAGGGCATCATGGCAGCGATTGCCACCTTGCTCATTTGGGTGGTGGCGGCGTTATCTGCGTAAACTTGCATATATATGATTCCTCCATTGGAATTAACCTACTAGGTTCATGGGTAATATACCACCGCTTACCTAGTTTGTCAATAGGCGGAAGGTTTATTCCGGGGGATGGATTTTTTCGGTTGCACGGTGGGGTGCAACTTTTTTCAGTTTCGGGCCCAGGGATGAAAGGGAGGGGAGTTATGAAGGAGAAATCCTTGGGAAAGCGCATCCAATCGGGGGATATCCACCGGTCCGATGTGGTGCGGCGGCAGGCGGAGCTGGCCTTTGGCAAGCCCAACGACTGCATCAAGCTGGTGCTGGGAGAGGGTGCGGCCATTGACCGGCTGGATCTGAGTCTGCTCAGTGAGGTCAAGCGCAGTGAAAAGGGTGCGGTGGAGGTGCGCCTGGTGGACAGGCTCCGGGCGCTGGAGCAGCTGGCGGCCCTGGCCCAGGAAAACGGGGAGAATCTGGAGGATTTCCTCCGGGCCATGCAGGCGGGGGCGGAGTCGTGATCCGGTTCTCGGAGAAGCAGAAGCGGGTGCTGACCTGGTGGATCCCCGGCAGCCGGGACAGCGGGTATGAGGCCATCGTGTGCGACGGGGCGGTGCGCTCGGGGAAAACGCTGGCCATGGGGCTGTCCTTCTTCCTGTGGGCCATGGCCTGCTACGATGGGCGGAAGTTTGGGGTGTGCGGCAAGACCATTGCCGCCCTGCGGCGGAATGTGCTGTCGGAGATCCTGCCCCGGCTGGAGGTCATGGGCGGAGTTTGGCGGGAGAAGCGGACGGAAAATCTGCTGCAGATGCGGCTGTTTGGCCACGAAAACAGCTTCTACATCTTCGGCGGCCGGGATGAAAGCTCCGCCAGCCTGATCCAGGGCATCACCTTTGCCGGGATTTTGCTGGATGAGGTGGCCCTGATGCCCCAGTCCTTCGTGGATCAGGCCTGCGCCCGGTGCTCCGTGGCGGGAAGCAGCCTGTGGTTCAACTGCAACCCCGCCGGGCCCAGTCACTGGTTCTACAAGACCTGGATCCGGAGGGAGACCGGCGGAACTGCCTGCGGCTGCACTTTACCATGGCGGACAATCCATCCCTGACGGAGGAGATTCGGGAGCGGTACCGCCGGCTCTACACTGGGATCTTCTACCGGCGCTACATTCTGGGGGAATGGGTCCAGGCCCAGGGACGGGTCTACGACTTCTTTCAGCCGGATATGGCGGCGCCGGTACCGGAGGGGCCCTTTGACCGGTGGTACATCTCCTGCGACTATGGAACGGTGAATCCCACCTCCATGGGACTATGGGGGCGGTGTGCGGGGGTGTGGTACCGGGTGAGGGAATTCTATTTTGATTCCCGCCGGGCCCAGCGCCAGATGACCGATGAGGAATATGCCGATGCCCTGGCAGAGCTGGCAGGACAGCGGCAGATCCGGGAGGTGATCGTGGATCCCGCCGCGGCCAGTTTCCTGGAGGTGCTGCGCCGCCGGGGCTGGCGGGTGCGCAAGGCCAACAATGATGTCCTCCGGGGGATCCGGTTGACGGCGGATCTTCTGAAACGGGGGAAGCTGGTGATCTGTGCCGGCTGCGATGACTGCCTGCGGGAGATAGAGGAGTATGTGTGGGATCTGTCCGGAGGGGGTCAGGACCGGGTACGCAAGGAGCATGACCATGCCATGGACGATATGCGCTATTTCGCTGCGACCGTCCTGGGAAGCGGCGGTGACCGGGGCTTTGCCGCCTGTACCGTGACAAGAAGCCGATGAAATCAGAAAAAGGAGCGATGCTATGAAACAAGGTGGAAACGGGGGGCTGCCCGTGGCGGCCCAGTGCCAGCTGCGCAGGGGGGATCCCTATGGCCTGCATACCCTGGGGGCCTATGTACCCCTGGGGACGGGGCAGGAGCGGATGTACCGCCGGATCCGGGAGGCAGTGCCGGTGCTGGATGCGGCGGTGGGGAAGCTGGTGCGGCTGACCGGCGGCTTCCAGGCACGGTGCGTCTCCCAACAGGCCCAGGAAAGGCTGGAGGTATTCCTGCGGCATATGCCCTGCGGCCATGGCCAGCGGGGGATCGAGTGCTTCCTCAGCTGCTATCTGGACAGCCTGCTGACCTATGGCCGGGCCATCGGGGAGCTGGTGGTGGGTTCCGGGCGGCTGCGGGGCGTGTGCTGGGGGGATGTGACCCAGCTGCAAATCCAGGAAGGAGAGGGGCCTCAGGATGTGGTGATCTGGGGCCCGGACAGCCAGGGCAGAAGCAAGCCCCTGCCTTATCAGCACCTTCTGCTGTTCACAGCCCTGAACCCGGAGCCGGAGAATCCCTATGGGGTAAGCATTTTCCGGGGAACCGCCTTCCTGGCGGATATTCTCATGAAAATCTACACCGCCATGGGAGCCAACTGGGAGCGTGCGGGAAATGTGCGCTACAGTGTGATCTGTAAGGCGGGGGAGGACATGGATCCGGCGGTGGCCCAGGAGCGGGGCAATCAAATGGCCCGGGAGTGGGCCAGAGCCATGGAGGACAGCAAAAACGGCACCGTTCGGGATTTCGTGGCGGTGGGGGATGTGGACATCCGGGTCATTGGTGGGGAAGCGCCGGTGCTGGATCCGGAGGTCCCCGTGCGCCAGCTCCTGGAGCAGCTGGTGGCGAAAACCGGTCTGCCTCCCTTCCTGCTGGGGCTGAACTGGAGCACCACCGAGCGTATGAGCGCACAGCAGGCGGATATGCTCACCACGGAGATCTGGGCCTACCGCCGGGCGGTGGAGCCGGTGCTGGAAAAGATTTGCAGGACCTTCCTGGCCCTGGAGGGGCTGGATGACCGGGTGGAGATTTGTTGGGAGGACATCACCGAGGAGGCAAAGGCGGCGCTGTACCGGGCACAGGCCCGGGCGCAGGAACGGAATACCAAGGAGGAATAGTATGGAAATCAAAAAATCCACCCAGGTTGGCCAAAGCGGCCAGCCCACGGCGGCCCAGCTGGAAAGCATCCGGGCCTAT
>CAYRYT010000015.1:12170-21543 GCA_964428625.1 uncultured Oscillospiraceae bacterium
GGGCCTATATCCGCCGGGGCAGCCACACCCGGGAGGTTATTGCGGATATTGAGGCGGGGATCAAAAAGGAGGTCTCCGTGGGCTGCGCCATGGGCCGGTCCCAGTGCTCCATCTGCGGGGCGGATTATGGCACCTGCGGACACCGGAAGGGGGAGCATTATGACGGAATGCTGTGCTGCGCCATCCTGACGGAGCCCATGGATGCCTATGAATTCTCCTTTGTGGCGGTGCCTGCCCAGCCTCAGGCCGGGGTACTCAAGGGACTGGCCCGGGGGAAAAGAAGCCTGAAGGAGCTGGCGGAAGAATTCGGTGCCCAGGGGGAATACCGGCAGATGTTCCAGGAGGCGCAGCTGGGACGGCAGTACCGGAAAGAGCTGGAAGACCAGGTGGTGCGGCTGTGCCTGATGCTGGAGCTTGGGGCGACGGAGCCGGTGCTGCGGGCGGTGGTGGAAAAGGCCGGGGCCCAGGAGCTGGACCAGCTGCGCAGGGCACTCCAGGAACGGGCGGACAGACGCTATCCCCCGGTCACCCAGCTGCCCGGCGGGGCAGGGGAAGGGGATACCCTGGAAAGCGGGTATCTGATCTAATCGGTTTCGCCGGATCCGGCGACCACATATTTTTAGGAGGAATGAACAATGGGTTACGACAATCTGAGACTGGAAAAGGGTATGTATCGCCAGGCGGGCCAGAGCTTTACCCAGGTACTGGAGTCCCTGGACCCCAGTGAGAACTACCGGGGCACGGCCCTGGAGGGGACGGACGCCTTCCAGCGGCAGCTGAAGCGCTTCGGGATCCTGGCCAAGGGCAGCGGCTCCTCCCCTGTGGAGAAATTCTTCTCCACGGCGGATTCCGCCGTGCTGTTTCCGGAGTACATCGCACGCACTGTGCGCCAGGGTATGGACGCGCATGACATTCTCCCTGCCATCACCGCAACCACCACCGTCATCGATGCCATGGACTACCGCTCCATCTATTCCGTGCCGGAGGAGGATGACCTGAAGCTGAAAAATGTAGAGGAAGGCGGGGAAATTCCCACCACGGAGGTCAAGACCAAGGACAATCTGGTGCGCCTGGTGAAGCGGGGACGGATGCTGGTGGCGTCCTATGAGGCCCTGCGCTTCCAGAAGCTGGATCTGTTCGGGGTGATGCTCCGGCAGATCGGCGCTCATATCCAGAAGCAGCAGGTGGCGGATGCGGTGAAGGTGCTCATTGCTGGGGACGGCAACAGCAATCCGGCAACCCAGTACACCGTGGGTACGG
Organism: uncultured Oscillospiraceae bacterium; assembly: GCA_964428625.1. Lineage (GTDB taxonomy): Bacteria > Bacillota > Clostridia > Oscillospirales > Oscillospiraceae > Faecousia. Next base: position 13,431 of record CAYRYT010000015.1, read on the forward strand.
ATCCCATTTCCGGCAGTAGGGGCACCCTGGGCTACGACCAGCTGGTGGAATTCTGGAGCTGCTTTGATCCGTACACCATGAACACCATCCTGTGTACCAATGGAACGCTGACCCAGATGCTGAAGATTCCCGAGTTCCAGAATCCCCTCACCGGCCTGAATATCCAGGGTACCGGTGTGGTGGGTACCCCTCTGGGGGCACAGATCCACAGAACCGCTGCCATGGCGGAGGGGGTGCTCATCGGCCTGGATAACCGCTATGCCCTGGAGCAGGTTCGGGCGGGGGATGTGATGGTGGAGTATGATAAGCTCATCGACCGCCAGCTGGAGCGGGCGGCCATCACCACCATTTCCGGTTTCGGCAAGATCTGTGCCGAGGCCACGGCGGTTTTGAATGTATGACCCTGACGGAACAGGTCTATGCCCAGGCCCTGATGATGTCCGGGGCGCTGGAGGAGCAGGATCAGAGTCTGCTGCGGTTGCTGTCCCAGGGGGCGGTGAACTGCCTCACCGCCCGGTTGCGGGAGGGAATTTCTCCGGAGGATTGCAAGGCGGATTTTGTGGCGGCGGCCAATCTGCTGGCCCTGGCGGCCCTGGCACCGGCCCGGCAGGATGCCCAGCTGGGTCAGGTGCAGGTGGGGGATGTGGCGCTCCACCGGGTGGGGGCGGATCCCGCCTCCCGGACCCTGCGCAACCAGGCGGAGCTGATCATCACGCCCTACCTCCGGGATCGATTTTTGTTTGTGGGGGTGTGAGATGCAGAAACTGCTGGAAGGGATCCTCACCCGCCGGGGAACCCAGGTGGAATGGATCCGGAACGGACAATCCACGGCCCTGCGGGGCTTCTTTCAGCCGGTGACCTCCCGGAGCTGGCAACGGCTGAAGCGGGAGGTGTCGGTGCTGGGGGAGGCACCGGTGGGACTGTATGTGTTCTTTGCTCCGGCTGATGCCCAGGTTCGGGCGGGGGATATCCTGGTGGTGGGAGCCCAGCGCTACGGCGTGCGCCGGTCGGAGGCGCTCATGCTGGGAGATCAGGTGCTGTACCGCTGGGCCCTCTGCGCCCGGAAGGGAGGTGAGGAGGCTTGAAGCTGCTGGAAACGGTGTGCGATACCCTGACGGCGGCGGGAATCCCCGCCATGGCGAGCCATCCCGCCGCGGCCCAGGGAGAGGGGCTGGTGGCGGCGGTGGAGCTGGAAAGCCTGGATCATAATGCCCGGGAGGCGGTGGTGCTGGTGACGGTTGCTTGCCCCGGGGAGCTGGGGGGCCAGCAGTGCCGGGAGAAAGCAGTGACGGCGGGCCTGGCCCTGGCGGCCATGGGTGGAAGCTGGAGCCAGGGTCCCTGCCGCTTTCAGGGCTATGGGGACAGCTATTTCGTGGAGCTGCGGGGCCGGTTCACCGGCGGAGAGGCCCTGGCCCAGTGGCAGGGGGAAGGCGCTTTCCAGGTGAGCCTGAACAATGTCCTCCTGCCCCGTGCCACAGCCTTCCGGGGGGAGCAGAAGCTGGATGAGACGACGGGACTGCCAGTGAGCGGCGGGCCTTGGCTGTTTCGTCTGGAGGAAAATTACACCTGGGAGCAGACACCGCCCCCGCCGCCGGCGGATGGATTTACCCTGAAAGTCTCCCGGACTTTCAGCGCCGAGACCTACAAAAATTGCATCTGGATCTCCGTGGAGGTTCAGTCCACAGCCACGGGCCTGCGGCAGATTCGCCGGGGCGTGGCGACCTTCCGAAGCGTTGCCATGCTGGCATAAAAATCCCGCCCTAAGAGGGCGGGATCCAAAATGGGGCGATGCCCGGTTTTGCGACCGGGTATCGCCTTTTTTGCGTGATGCGGCGAAAACAGCCTCCCCGGGGCAGGGAGGCTGGGAAGGACGAGGGTCAAATATACTGCTGGGTCAGCACATCCACCACGCCCCGGGTGGTCAGGCGCAGGGTGGGGATCACCGGCAGGCTCATAAAGGACAGGGTCATGAAGGGGTCAATGTCCCGGTTCACGCCCAAACTGTGGGCAGCTGCCTTCGCCTGTTCCAGGCGGGCATTGACCTGGGGCAGGGGCGCTTCGCTCATGATACCCGCGATCTCCAGGGGTAGCTCCGCCAACACCTGACCGTCCTGGACGACGACGATGCCGCCGTGGTTATCGGCGATGCGGTTGCAGGCGAAGGCCATATCCCCGTCATCAGCACCGACGCAGATGATATTGTGGCTGTCGTGGGCCACGGAGGTGGCCACGGCACCGGCACGCAGACCGTAGCCCTTGAGATAGCCGATGCCCATATGCCGGGTGTTCCGGTGGCGCTCCACCACGGCCATTTTCAGAATATCCCCCTGAATATCCACCCCCTGGGCGTAGCCGGCATCCACGGTTAGGATCTGGCCGGGTACCATACCGATGATCCCCCGGCGGCGTGGCTCTCCGAAATCTGCGGGGGTGAGCCGGGGCAGGTGGAAGGTGTCGTGGGCCCGGGCAACCAGATGCCCGGGAATCTGGGGGGCTGGGATGTCCGCGACGGTGGTGCCGTCATAGACCAGCTGGCCCTTCTTGTAAACTGTCACCACATGGAAGTCCTTCAGATCCTCCACCACGGCGAAATCCGCCAGGTATCCCGGGGCAATGGCACCCCGGTTATTCAGCAGGAAATACCGGGCGGCGTGGAGACAGGCGACCTGAACCACCTGGATGGGATCGGCACCCAGGGCGACGGCCTTGCGGCAGATATAGTCGATATGGCCCTTCTCCAGCAGATCGCAGGGGTGCTTGTCATCGGTGCAGAACATACAGCGGTCAAAATACTTGGGGGACTTGATCAGATCGATCAGGGCCTCCAGATTTTTTGCGGCGGTGCCCTCCCGGACCATGATGAACTGTCCCCGCTTGAGCTTGGCCAGGGCATCGTCCAGATCCGCACACTCATGGTCGGAGTAGACACCTACGGCAATGTAGGCGTTCAGGTCGTTGCCGGTGATGCCGGGGGCATGGCCGTCGATCTTCTTGTGATGAGCCTGGGAGGCGACGATTTTGGAGACGGTTGCCGGATCGCCTCCAATGACACCGGGGAAATTCATCATTTCCGCCAGTCCCTGGACCCGGGGGTGGTCGAAGAAGCTGTCCACATCCCGGTAGTCCAGATTGGCTCCGCTTTCGTCCAGGGGAGAGGCGGGGACGCAGGAGGGAATCATGAACCGCACATCCACCGGGAGCCCCTCGGTGGCGCAGAGCATATAGTCGATGCCGTCGGTGCCCATGACATTGGTGATCTCGTGGGGATCGGTGATGACGGTGGTGGTGCCGTGGGGAATCACCGCCCGGGCAAATTCCCGGGGGCTGACCAGGCTGGATTCCAGGTGGATGTGGGCATCGATGAAGCCGGGGCAGACGACCTTACCGGTCATGTCCACCTCCCGGTGCCCCGCATAGCTGCCAAGACCCACGATCAGACCCTCGCAAACGGCAATGTCATCCTGGGCCAATGCCCCGGAAAACACATCCACATAGGTGGCGTTTTTCAGCACCAGATCTGCCTTTTCCCGTCCGGCGGCCACGGCAATGATCCGCTGCTTCTTCTCCAGCTTCCGGTTGATCTTACCGGACCAGGTTTCGGTGTATGCCATAATCCATCCTCCCAAATATAAATTTTTCCCAGTATACCACGCCGGGAGGAAAATGGCAAACCGGCATTATCCATAAAGTTTCCCCGGCCTTTTTGTGGAAAAAGCACGGAAATCCGTGAGATAAAAACAGTCCTTGCAAATCGAAGCAAACTTGGTATAATAAAGGATATATTCAGGCAGTATGCCCATAGACAAGGAGGGGCCAGTTTGATGAAAAAACCGCTGTTTTCCCGCTTTTTCCCCGGCCGGGGAGGTCTGGCTCTTTCTCCCACCCGGATCATTGCCGTGGCCTTCGCCGGGATCATTTTGCTGGGGGCGCTGCTGCTGACACTGCCGGTGGCCTCCCGCAGCGGTGTCAGCTGCGGCTTCGTTCCGGCGCTGTTCACCGCAACCTCCGCAACCTGCGTCACGGGTCTGGTGCTCTTTGACACCTGGACCCAGTGGAGCGGCTTTGGCCAGGTCGTGACATTGGCTCTGATCGAAATTGGGGGACTGGGATTTATGAGCGCCGCCTCCCTGGTGCTCTTTCTTCTGCGGGGCCGCATTGGCTTGAAGCACCGGATGGTGATGGCCCAGGCACTGAGCCTGAACGAGATGGACGGGGTGGTGCGGCTGCAGAAGCTGGTGATTTTCGGCTCTCTGGGCATCCAGGCGACGGGCGCAACGATCCTGTTCTTCCGGTTTCTGCCCACCTTTGGCCCTCGCCGGGCGGCAATGTGGGGGATTTTTCACGGAATTTCCGCCTTCTGCAATGCGGGCTTTGATATTTTCGGCGTGGTTGCCCCCGGTGCCAGCGCCGCGGCATTCAACCGGGACCCGGTGGTGATGATCACCCTGATGGCCTTGGTGGCTCTGGGCGGCCTGGGCTTCCTCGTCTGGGAGGAGATCCTCCGGCTGCACAGCTGGAAGAAATTCAGCATTTATACCAAGCTGGTGCTGCTTATGTCCCTGATCCTGACGGTGGGGGGCGCGGCGGTGCTGTGCCTGGTGGAGTGGAATAACCCCGCGACTTTTGGGCCCATGACCGCCGGGGAGAAGATCCTCAACGGCTTTTTCCAGTCCGTGACCCTGCGGACCGCCGGATTTGCCGGGGTGGATCAGGCGGGGCTGACCGATGGGGGAAAGGCCATCGGTATGGTACTCATGCTCATCGGCGGTGCCTCCGGTTCCACCGCAGGCGGTGCCAAGGTGGTGACGGTGGTGGTGCTGCTGCTCTTCCTCTGGGCCCGGGCCCGGGGCCGGAGTACGGTGACGGCGTTCCGCCGGACCATTCCCCAGGAGAAGGTGCTCGATGCCATGACCATCGTATCCGTGATGGTGCTGCTGGTGGTGGCCGGGGCGGTGGTCATCTGCCTGACATCCCCGGTGGGCTTCACCGATGCCCTCTACGAGACGGTCTCCGCCATTGCCACGGTGGGTCTCACCGCCGGTGTGACCACCAAGCTGAGTCTGGTAGGCCGGTTGATCATCATTCTCTATATGTATTTCGGACGGGTGGGCGTGCTGACCATCAGCCTGAGCTTCCTCATGGGCAACCGGGCGGAGGAGCGGATGCGCTACGCCTCCACCAATTTGCTGATCGGATAGGAGAATACCATGAAATCTTATATTGTAGTTGGCCTGGGCCGGTTCGGTTCCCAGGTGGCCCGGCGGCTGTGCCAGCTGGGCAATGAAGTGCTGGCCATGGATACGGACGGCGAGCTGGTCCAGCAAATCGCCAATGATGTGACCCATGCGGTGGTGGGGGATGCCCGGGATAAGGAGGTCCTCCGGGCCCTGGGTGTTTCCGGTATGGACAGCGCCATTGTGGCTATTGGCGACAGCCTTTCCGATTCCATTCTGGCAACCATGAACCTCCAGGAGCTGGGGGTGCCTCAGATCGTGTGCAAGGCCCATGACGAGACCCACCGGAAGGTGCTGCTGAAACTGGGCGCCAGCCGGGTAGTGATCCCGGAGCAGGAGCAGGCGCTGCGCCTGGCCCGGAGCCTGTCCAGCCCTAATGTGCTGGATTACATCGAACTCAGCGACGAATATGGCATCATGGAAGTCCCTGCCCCGGAGAAGTGGATGGGCGCAACCATGAAGGAGCTGGATATCCGGGCCAAAACCGGCCTGAATATCATTGCCATCAAGCAAAACGGCCGGATCAGTGCCTTCCCCGCCGGTGACTATCGCTTCACCCAGGGGGATGTGATCGTGGTGCTGGGAGACGGCAAAACCATTCAGAAGGTGCAGAAATTATGACCCAATTGATAACCTCCCGGAAAAATCCCCTCCTCCAGCAGGTCAGACGGCTGGTAAGCTCCCGGCGGGAGCGGGAAAAGACAGGCATGTTCGTGGCTGACGGAACCAAACTCCTGGGGGAGGCGGTGGCTTGGTGGCCGGGGCTGGAGACGGTGATCCTCACGGAGGATGTCCAGGTGCCAGTGCCGGAGCATGTCCGCCTGATCCGGGTCCCCGGGGATGTGATGGCATCCATCTCCCCCATGGAGAGCCCCCAGGGTGCTCTCTTTGTGGCCCGGTTGCCGGAGAAGCGGCCCTTTGCGGCCCAGGCCGGGATGCTCCTGCTGGACGGGATTCAGGATCCGGGCAATCTGGGTACCATTTTGCGTACGGCGGATGCGCTGGAGATCCCCGTGGCCCTGTTGGAGGGCTGCGCCGATCCCTACAGCCATAAGGTCGTCCGGGCATCCATGGGTGCGGTGCTGCGCACGGTGCCCATGCAGACCACCTGGCAGCTGGCCAAGGATGCCTGCCGGGCGGCGGGGATCCCCCTGGGCGTAACCGCCCTGACGGACCGGGCTTTGGATATTCGCCAGGCTCCCCTGGGCCGGATGGCGGTGGTCATCGGCAGTGAGGGCCAGGGTGTCCGCCGGGAGATCCTGGACAGCGCCGACCAGGCGCTGATCATTCCCATGAACAGCCGGTGCGAATCGCTGAATGCTGCCGTGGCGGCGACCATTGTGATGTGGCAAATGGGACTGTAAGGAAGAAACAGAGAAAGAAGGGTAAATTATGCGGCTACATTGGATCTGGCTGGCTACCCGGGCCATGGGTGACGGGCTCAAGGGAAAACTCCTTGCCCGGTTCCATGACCCCGAGGAGCTGTATCACAGCGACAGCGAGGCGTATGCTGCCGTGGAGGGGATGACCCCTGCCGCCCTCCGGGCTCTGGAGGATAAGGACTTGGCACCCTGCCAGCAGATCTGGGAGGAATGCCAGCGCCTGGGGATCCAGGTCATAACCATTCAGGATCCTGCATACCCCAAGAAGCTGGCCCACATCCCCGACCCGCCGGTGGTGCTCTACTGCAAGGGCAGACTGCCCCAGCTCCAGGATATCCCAGCCATTGGGGTGGTGGGGACCCGGAAGGCTTCCATCTACGGTCTGAACGCCGCCAAGCGTATGGGCTACCAGATCGCCCGCTGCGGCGGCACGGTGGTTTCCGGCATGGCCTACGGCATTGATGCCATGGCTATGTCCGGCGCTCCCAGCGGGGACGGCACCGTGGTGGCGGTGCTGGGCTGCGGTGTGGATCAGGTGTACCCCAAATCCAACCGGGGTCTGTATGACCAAATGGTGGACTATGGCTGCCTGATTTCTGAGTTTGCCCCGGGCACGCCGCCTTACAGCTGGAATTTTCCCCGGCGCAACCGGGTCCTCAGCGGCCTGTGCGACGGCATTCTGGTGGTGGAAGCGCCGGCGAAAAGCGGCGCGCTGAATACGGCCAACCACGCTGCCGAACAGGGGCGGGATGTGTTCGCGGTGCCGGGAAATATCGATGTGGACAGCTGCGCCGGGAGCAATGCCCTCCTTCGGGATGGGGCCATTGCGGTATGCTCCGGCTGGGATGTGGTTGGGGAATACGCCGCCATCTACCCGGGGAAAGTGCGCCCCTTCACCGGAGCGGAGCCCGGCCAGAGCGGGGTTCAGGAACCAAAAGCGACAACAAAAGTCGCCCAAAAATCCACCGTTTCCGAGAATTCAAAGGACAAAACCCAAAAAGTTAACAAAAAACTTGTTGACAATCCCGCCCCGGGGGCGTATAGTGACAAAAATGACCCGCCGGCCGCCCTCTCCCAGGAGGAGCGCCAGGTGCTGACAGCCATTCCCGGGGAAGGCATTGCCGTGGATGATCTGATCGACCGGGTGGGTCTGAGCGCCGGACGGGTTCTGGCGATTATGACCATGCTCCAGGTGAAGGGCATGGTGGCAATGCTCCCCGGCCGCAGGGTGGGGCGCAAGTAAGGAATGCATGGAGGAAATACATGAGCAAAGCATCCAATTTAGTTATTGTGGAGTCTCCCTCCAAGGCCAAGACCATTGGCAAGTATCTGGGACCGGATTACACCGTGAAGGCCAGCATGGGCCATCTGCGGGATCTGCCCAAGAGCACCATGGGCGTGGATTTGCAGGGGAACTTCCAACCGGAATATGTTGCGGTTCCGGGTAAAGAAAGTATTATTGATGATCTGAAAAAGACCGCTGCCCAGGTGGATACG
>CAYRYT010000016.1:0-21008 GCA_964428625.1 uncultured Oscillospiraceae bacterium
GTACGGCCATGTGACCTATTTCTGGAACGGCAACCGCTCCGGCAAGGTGGACGAGTCCCTGGAGGTTTATGAGGAGATCCCCTCCGATGTTATCCCCTTCGAGCAGGCACCTGCCATGAAGTCCAAGGAGATCACCGAGCATATGGTGGCGGCCATGGCTTCCGGCAAGTTCCAGTTCCTGCGCTGCAACTACCCCAACGGCGATATGGTGGGCCACACCGGCGTGATGGATGCCGTGGTTTACGCCATGGAGTGCGTGGATAACGGCCTGAAGGCCATCCTGGAGGCTGCTGACAAGTACGGCTATACCGTCCTCATCACCGCCGACCACGGCAATGCCGACCAGATGACCGAGACCAAGAAGGGCAAGACTTCCGTCCGTACCGCCCATTCCCTGAACCCCGTTCCCTTCATCATCTACGACAAGGACCATGCCTGGACCATCCGGGAGGGTGCCTACGGCCTGGCAAATGTGGCTCCCACCGTGGTGAAGATGATGGGCCTGACCGCTCCCGCCTGCTGGGAGCAGAGCATGATCTGATCCGGTGCCGCCGAGATCCGCAACGCAATTATTCAACACACCATTGGGGGTATTACTATGATCCGACACAACAACGAAAACGGCAGCGTTTCCGTCAGCACCAGCGTCTATATTGACATTGCCGGTACCGCCGCCTCCAACTGCTTCGGTGTCAAGGGCATGGCTGCCCGTTCCGTCACCGACGGCGTCTATCACTTGCTGCGCAAGGAATCCATGGCCAAGGGCGTCCGGGTTACCTTCCACGAGGATGATACCATTTCCATCGACCTGCACATCATGGTGGACAACGGCGTGAATCTCAACGCCGTGGGCGCTTCCATCATTTCCGAGGTGCGCTATGTGGTCACCAAATGCACCGGCACCCAGGTGCGGGATGTCAATGTCTATATCGATTCCATGATGATCGGTTAATATCGGAGGTAACAAATTTGAGACAAACCATTAACGGAGCCGATCTGCGCCGGCTGATCATCAGCGCGGCCGCTTCCGTAGAGATCAACAAGCAGGCTCTCAATGAGCTGAATGTGTTCCCGGTGCCCGATGGCGACACGGGTACCAATATGTCCATGACCATCAACGCCGCCGCCGCGGACCTGCGTAAGGCCGAGGATCCCGAACTGGGCAAGGCCGCCCAGATCGCCGCCTCCGCCATGCTGCGGGGTGCCCGGGGTAACTCCGGCGTGATCCTGTCCCTGCTGTTCCGGGGCATGTCCAAGAAGCTCAAGGACCACGACATCTGCGACGGTGTACTGTGGGCTGCCGCCCTCCAGGAGGGCGTGGATGCCGCGTACAAGGCAGTCATGAAGCCCGCGGAGGGCACCATCCTCACCGTGGCCCGCCTGGCTGCCGCCAAGGCAAAGCAGGCATCCGATGAGAACAACTACTTCGAGTTCGTCCATGAGGCCGCCATTGAGGAGGCCAAGATCGCCCTGGCCAACACCACCAACCAGAATCCCGTCCTGAAGAAGGCCGGCGTGGTGGATGCCGGCGGCAAGGGCTGGCTCACTGTCCTGGAGGCCATGCTCAGCGCCCTGCGGGGTGAGGATATCGTGGCCCCGGAGGCCAGTGTCCAGGAGACCCGGGAGGCAGCCTCCTTCTCCGACTTCGACACCGACGAGATCACCTTCACCTACTGCACCGAGTTCATCATCAACCGGGAAAATGACCTGGATCCCGAGAAGCTCCGGGATTTCCTGTCCAGCCTGGGCGACAGCCTGGTGCTGGTGGACGATGAGGAGATCATCAAGGTCCATGTCCACACCAATGACCCCGGCAAGGCCCTCCACGAGGCCATGGACTACGGCTCCTTCCAGACGGTCAAGATCGAGAATATGCGCCTGCAGCACACCGAGAAGGTGATGACCGAGGCGGAGCTGGCCCCCAAGATCGCTGAGCCTGAGAAGGCCATCGGCGTGGTGTCCGTGTGCGCCGGTGCGGGCCTGGCGGATGTGTTCCAGAACCTGGGCACCGACGGCATCATCTCCGGCGGCCAGACCATGAACCCCAGCACCCAGGACATCCTGGAGGCGGTGAACAAGGTCCCCGCGGAGACGGTCTTTGTCCTGCCCAACAACAAGAATATCATCATGGCCGCCCAGCAGGTGGATGCCCTGACGCCCAAGCATGTCATCGTCATCCCCAGCAAGACCGTGCCCCAGGGCATCACCGCCATGCTGAACTTCAACCCCGACGGCTCCGTGGAGGAGAATACCCAGGCTCTCACCGAGGCTCTGGCCACGGTGGAGACCATGCAGATCACCTACGCTGCCCGGAATTCCGATTTCGACGGCTATGATATCCACGAGGGTGACTACCTGGCCCTGTACGGCAGCGCCCTGTTCGGCACCAGCAAGGATATCCATGCGGTGCTGCGCTCCCTGGCGGAAAAGGTCCGGGACGATGGCCGGGAGTATATCACCATCTACTACGGCGAGGATGTGAAGGAGAAGGATGCCCAGAAGGCAGCCGACCTCTTTGCCGACATTTGCCCCCAGGCGGATGTGAATCTGCTCCAGGGCGGCCAGCCGGTGTATTACTACCTGATCTCCGCGGAATAAACTATGGAAGCCGAATCGCCCACTGCCAGCTCGGCAGTGGGCGATTTCCACCCTTTCGGAAAGGAGCCTTCCCGTGACTCGAAAACCCAAAGGGGGCCTGGTGGGCCGGGCGGTGTACTACACCACCAGCCTCGCCGCTATGGATATTCCCCGCCATGCCGCTGCTACCTGCTATTTTATCACCCTGGGGGTGTTCCCCGGGCTGCTGCTGATCCTCAGTGTCCTGCGCTTTACCCCGCTGGAGGTGGAGACGCTCCTGGCCGTTTTGGGCGGAGTGGTTCCCGATGCCCTGATGGTCTATGTCTCCCGGCTGGTTTACAGCACCTACCAGAATTCCAGCAGTGCCATGGTGTCCCTGTCCGCACTGACTGCCCTGTGGGCGGCCAGCCGGGGCGTTAACGGCCTGCTTCAGGGATTGAACCACATTTACGCCGTGTCGGAAAACCGGAATTTCCTCTATACCCGGTTTCTGAGCCTGGTGTATACCTTCCTGCTGGTGCTGCTGCTCCTGCTGACCCTGGTGCTCCATGTCTTTGGCTCCACCTTGATGGATGCTCTGTACCACAGCCAGATCCCCTTTGTCCGGTTCTTCCTGGGGATCATTGATTTGCGGTTTTTCCTGCTGCTGGCATTGCAGACCATTGTGTTCACCGGTATGTTCATGCTCTTTCCCAACCAGCGCAACGGTCTGGGGGAGAGTCTCCCCGGAGCCCTGCTCACCAGTCTGGGCTGGCTGACCCTGTCGGATCTGTTTTCCACCTATGTGGAGTATTTTCCCAATTATGCCAATATCTACGGCTCGGTCTATGCCGTGGCCCTGGGGATGCTGTGGCTCTATGCCTGCATCTGCCTGATTTACCTCGGCGGTGCCCTGAACCGGTTCCTCATCCAGGGAGAACAGGGATAAATCGGGGCAAATGTGGCCGTTTCGTAAATATCTGCCATTGTTTACGATTTTTTCACAAACCCCGGGTATGATGGAAGGAAAAGGGGGGCACGCATTATGTTCGGCTATGTCTGCGCCAGCCTGGATGAGCTGACGGAAGAAGAAAAAACACGCTACAACGCCATTTACTGCGGCATTTGCCGCCGGATCCGGGCCCAGTCCTCCCAGCTGGCCCGGCTGACCCTGAGCTATGACATGGCCTTCCTGGCCATGCTGCTGATGAGTCTGTACGAGCCGGAGGAGACGGGGGGAGATTGCGCCTGCGTGCTCCATCCCATCCGGAAGAAGCCCTGGACAGACAGCGGGATCATCCGCTACGCCGCGGATATGAATGTGGCCCTTTCCTACTATCAGTTCCTGGACGACTGGCAGGATGAGAAAAACCAGCGTGCCCGGGCGGCGGCAGCTCTGCTGAAAAAGGGTCTGCCCCAGATTCAGGAGCGGTATCCCCGGCAGTGCCGGGCCATTGCCCAGTGCCTGGAGGAGCTGAGCGCCCTGGAACAGGAGGGGTGTGGCAATCCCGATGCCCCGGCCAATGCCTTCGGCCGGCTGATGGGGGAGCTGTTCGTGTGGCAGGAGGATTTGTGGAGCGAGGACCTGCGGCAGATGGGTCTGGCTCTGGGCCGGTTTATCTACCTGGCCGACGGGGCAGTGGACTACCCCAGGGATGCCAAAACCGGAAACTACAATCCCTTCATGGCCATGGGCATGGAGCCGGATTGGCAGCGGTGGGAGGAATACCTGGTGCTGGCCATGGCCCGGTGCACCGATGCCTATGAACGGCTGCCCCTGGTTCAGGATAAGGCCGTCCTGGACAACATCCTCTACAGCGGGGTGTGGGTGAGCCTGAAGGCAAAACGAAAGGACAGCAACGAAAAAACGGAGGAAAACCATGATCATTGACGATCCCTATCAGGAATTGGGTGTCAGCCCGGATGCCTCCGACGAGGAGATTAAGCGGGCTTACCGCCGCCTGGCGAAAAAATACCACCCGGACCTGAATCCTGGGGACGAGGCTGCCGCCAAGAAGATGCAGCGGGTCAACGCTGCCTATGAGCAGATCAAGAACTCGGAGAAGGCCCAGCAGACCCAGCAACAGGGCAGCTACCGCAGCAGCGGTTACGGTGGCTATGGCTACGGCGGAGGCTACGATCCCTTCGGCGGGGCCTGGCAGCGGCAGTACCAGCAGACCGGGAGCTACACCGACCAGTACCAGCAGTCCGCCTACCAGTACATCCGCTTCGGCCAGTACCAGCAGGCGCTGAATATGCTGCAAAACTGCACCCAGAAGGATGCCCAGTGGTACTATCTCAGTGCCCTGGCCAACGATGGCCTGGGCAACCAGGTCACAGCTCTGGAGCATATCCGCCGGGCGGTGTCCATGGCCCCGGATAATCTGGAATATCAGCGGATCCTGACCCAGATGGAGCAGGGCGGTGCCGCTTATCGCCGTACTGCCGGGAATTACCAGGGCTATTCCATGCACAGCAATCTGTGCCGGAATCTGTGCCTGTGCTATGCCGCCCAGATGTGCTGCGGCGGGCGGTTCTATCCCTTCCTGTGTTGCTGACCGGGCTTGACTTCCCCGGGCCCCCATGCTAAAATGGGGCAGCCGAAGGCCTCCACGGTGCCAAATGGCCCGTGATGTCACGGAAAATCAGCCGTAGTACCCTGCCGGGTGCCACGGCTTTTTATGTCAGGAGGATATTTATGAAGAATCGCAAGCAAATTCTGATCCTGGTTGCCCTGGTGCTGGCAGTGGCCCTGATGGCCGGCCTGTACTTTGCCACCCGGCCCCAGACCCAGGCGGGAGAGAAGACCTTTACGGTCACCGTGGTCCACAAGGACGGCTCCACCAAGGACTTTACCTACACTTCTGAGGAAGAATTCGTCGGGGCAGTTGTCCTGGCGGAGGGCCTGGTGCAGGGCGAAGTGGGCGACTATGGCCTGATGGTGGAGACTGTGGACGGCGAGACTGCCATCTATGAGAAGGACAATGCCTACTGGGCCTGGTATGTGGGGGAGGAATACGCCATCACAGGCATCGACCAGACCCCCATCACCGACGGCGGCGTGTATCAGCTGATCTATACCGCCAGCGAGGGTTGAGAAGCCCATTGCCAAAGTTTCCCCCTGGTTGGGGGAAACACCAGCTCGAGCCTCCCCTGGTAGGGGGCAGGAAGGTTACACCGCCAAAGCCTCCCCCTGGTAGGGGGAGGTGGCAAAAATCTACGATTTTTGCCGGAGGGGGTTGAAGTTGGCAATTATTTCCAGCAGCTGGTTGGGTGCGATGCACCCTGTAGGGGCCGATTCTTAATCGGCCCGTCGCGGCCAGAGGCCGCGCCTTTTGCAAGTGTCCGAACCTCAATCCCCTCAGTCGGCCTGCTCGGCCGACAGCTCCCCTTACTAAGGGGAGCCAATTTCCATCCCCCCTTTACCGAGGGAAGGCGATTGATCTGCCCAGCTCCCCGAACGCCGGGGAGCTTTCTTCATTTGCCTCCGGGAGAAGGGAATAAGAACCCCCGGAAGGGGGCAGACTGCTCTATGGCCCGACGATGGTCCCCGGGGCGCTGGTCCGGGCTGACAGAACTTCCAGACGCAGGCCGTGGGCCCGGGCCAGCTCCACGGACCGGTTGTGGAGAACCTGGGCACCATTTTCAATGAGCCGGAGCATATCCTCGTAACACAGGTAGTCGTACCGGTTGGCGCCGGGGAAGCGGCGGGGGTCCCGGTCGTAAACCCCGTCCACATCCGTGAAGATCTGACAGGCCGACGCACCCAGAAAGATCGCCAGAGCCACCGCTGTGGTATCCGACCCACCCCGGCCCAGGGTGGTGATGTCCCCCAGGGGGCTGATCCCCTGGAAGCCTGCCACCACCACGATCCGCCCCCGGGCCAGCTCCCGGGAGATTCGATCCCCTGCCAGCCCCAGGATCCGGGCATTTCCCGGAACATCGTCGGTTTGCAGCCCCGCCTGCCAGCCGGTGAGGCTCACCGCCGGTTGGCCCATCCGGTCAATGGCCATGGCCAGCAGGGCCCCGCTCATCTGCTCCCCTGTGGCCAGCAGAGCATCCAATTCCCGGGGATCCGGCTGGGGCGTTACCGCTCCGGCGGCCTGGATCAGCCGGTCGGTGGTATCCCCCTGGGCGCTGACCACCACAACCACCTGGCGGCCCTGGTGGGCCAGTTCCACCGCCCGGGCCGCTGCCTGGCGGAGTTTCTCCGGGTCCGCCAGGGAGGAGCCGCCGTATTTTTGCACCATGGGCATGGGTATCACCTCCGGGGCATTCTATGCCGGGGAGGGGCGAAGGGTGCCGAAAAAAGATCCGCCGCCCGAAGGGCAGCGGATCTGCGGGGGATATGGGAATCAGCCAGCCATGACCTGTGCGCTGACCACGCCTTCCGTCTGCTCGAAGGTCCGGATCATTTCTTCCAGGGAGACCACAATGCCGCTGGTCTCCGCGGAGATGGTCACCAGTGCCACGCCGTTGGTGGGCATGGTGGAGGTGATGCTCATGATGTTGGCCCCGTGGCGGGCGAAGCTGCCCAGAAGGGCGGAGAGGACACCGGTGGTGTCCTGGAGCCGGAACTGGAAGGTGATCAGCCGGCTGGTCATCAGGTTCTGGAAGGGCATAATGGAATCCCGGTACTTATAGAACGCGCTGCGGCTGATGTCCAGCATCTTGGTAGCATCATTGACAGTGCGTGCTTCACCGGTGGAAAGTAGCTGCTTTGCCTCTGCGACCTTCAGGAAAATTTCCGGCAGGGCGCTGGACTCCACGATGAAATATTTGGGATTGCTGCTCATATGAATCCTCCTATGCCGTTTCGTCAAATTCACTATAGAAACGGCGATTTTTATCCGATTCCATTGTAGCATATTTTTTCGGAAATGCAAGCGTTTCTGTAATTATTTCCCGGAAGGAGGAAAATTATGTCCCACCACCCCCAATTTCGTCCCATTCTCTCCCTGACCCTGGTGCTGGCGGGGGGCTGGCTCCTGGGGATCCTTCTGCCCCTGGGCCTGCCCTTTTGCCTGGGATTGGCCCTGGCCCGGCTGGCGGAGCCCCTGAGTGTGTTTTTCCACCGTAGACTTTCCCTGCCCCCATGGCTGGGGCAATTCTGCGCCGTGACCCTGTGGATCTTGGCTCTGGCCGGGGCGGGGGTGCTGGCGCTGACCCTGGGTGGCTGGGCCCTGGCCCGGCTGGGGGCGGTGCTGCCCGCCCTGGCGGAATCCGCTGCCCAGGGCACCCAAGCCCTCCGGGAATGGGTGGAGGGGCTGTGCCGGAGGCTGCCGGAGCCATGGGGCGCATCTGCCCGGGAGCAGGTGGCCCGGCTGTTTCAGGGCGGCACCGGCCTCTGGGATCAGGCGGCCCGGGGGCTGCCCCGGATGGCGGCGGCGGGGATCAGCGCCCTCACCGGCGGGGCGGTGACGGTGCTGGCTACCCTGGCCTCCGCCTATCTGTTCCTTCCCAGGCTGGAGACCCTGCGGCAGTGGGGCCGGGCCCATTTGCCCAGGAGCTGGCGGGAGGAGTACCTGCCCCTGGCGGGGTATCTGGGGAAAGCGGCTCTGGGCTGGCTTCGGGCCCAGGGCATTCTGATGGCCGTTACCTTCGCCATCGTCTCCCTGGGGCTGCTTCTCCTGCGGGTCACCTATGCCCCGGCCTGGGCAGCGGGGATCGCCCTGTTGGATGCCTTGCCTCTGGTGGGCAGCGGCCTGGTCCTGCTGCCCTGGGCCCTGGTGAGCCTGATCCGGGGCAGACTGGCCCAGGCGCTGGGTCTGGTGGGGATCTATGCTCTGGCCGCCGGGAGCCGGTGGATCCTGGAGCCCCGGCTGGTGGGGAAGGAGCTGGGGCTGGATCCCCTGGTGAGTCTGATCTGCCTGTATATCGGCTGCCGCCTCTGGGGCTTTGGCGGTGTGATCCTGGGCCCGGCCCTGGCCCTGATCCTTACCCTGAGCCTGGGAAAGCAGCCGCCCCGGCGCCGGGGCTAAACCGGAATTTCCCTTGGGAATTCCGGTTTTTTTCCATTTTCCTATTGTGCATCCCGTGGGATTTTGCTATAATAATCAGAAAAGATTATTATTGGATGTGCATGGATGTGAAATACGGAATTTGGAATGTGTCGGAAGCCGACCCCCAGGCAGTCAACGCCCTGGTCACCGCCGGCTATGCGCCCCTGACTGCCATGGTTCTGGCGGCCCGGGGAAAAACTACCCCCCAGGAGGCCCGGGCCTACCTGGACAGCACCGCCCCCCTCATCGACCCCTTTGCCATGACGGATATGGCCCTGGCCGCCGGCCGGGTGGGCCTGGCGCTGGAGCGGGGGGAGAAGATCGCCGTCTTTGGCGACTATGATGTGGACGGAATCACCGCCACCTGCCTGCTCACGGATTTTCTCCGGAAAAACGGCGGGGATGTGGTGTCCTATATCCCCGGCCGCCTGGAGGAGGGCTACGGCCTCAACCCCATTGCCTTGCACCAGCTGGCGGGGGAGGGTGTCAAGCTCATCATCACCGTGGACTGCGGCATCACCGCCGTGGCGGAGGCCCGGCTCTGCCGGGAGCTGGGGATGGACCTGGTGATTACCGATCACCACGAGTGCAAGGAAGTCCTGCCCCAGGCTGTGGCCGTGGTGGACCCCCACCGCCCCGATGGGGGCTATCCCCACAAGGATCTCTCCGGCGTGGGCGTGGCCTTCAAGCTGGCCTGTGCCCTCAGCGGGGATCCCGGCCAGGTTCTGGGGGAGTACGCCGATATGGTGTGCCTGGGAACCGTGGCGGATGTGATGCCCCTGCAGGGGGAAAACCGGGTCTTTGTGAAAGAAGGCCTGGAATCCCTGCGCCATACCCGGCGCCCCGGTCTTGCCGCTCTGATGAAGGAATGCGGCTGTGACCCGGCCACCCTCAATGCCACCGCCATCGGCTTTATGCTGGCCCCCCGGATCAACGCCGCCGGGCGGATGGGACAGATCGACCTGGCGGTGGAGCTGTTCCTGACCCAGGACCCGGAACGGGGCGCCCAGGCGGCTCGGGCGCTGTGCGAACTGAACCGCCAGCGTCAGGCGGTGGAATCGGAGATCTACGAGCAGGCCATCGCCATGCTTCCCCTGGGAAAAAACCCGGAGGCCATCGTCCTGGCGGACGACGGCTGGCACCAGGGGGTCGTGGGCATTGTGGCCAGCCGCATTGCCGAGGAATTCTGCTGCCCCACCTTCCTGATTTGCCTGGACGGCGAGCACGGCAAGGCCAGCTCCCGGAGCTTCGGGGGCTTTAACCTGTTTACATCTTTGAATTCCCTGTCGGAGTTGCTGGAAAGCTACGGCGGCCACGAGCTGGCGGCGGGCTTTACCATCCGGCGGGAGAATATTCCCCAGTTCCGGGAGGCGATGTGCGCCATGGCCGCCCGGTTCTATGACGGGACCATTCCCCGTACCACCCTGGATATCGACTGTGCCATCCCCGGAGAGATGCTCACCCTGCGGGGTGTGGAATCCCTGGATGCCCTGGAGCCCTGCGGCAGCGGCTGCCCCAAGCCCGTGCTCATGGTGGAAAACGCGGTGATTGAGCGCATCACCCCTGTGGGCGGTGGCAAGCACCTGCGGCTGCGCCTGCGTGCCGGCCGGACGGGGATCAACGGCATTTTCTTCTCCACCACCGCCCAGAGTGCCGGGATCCAGCCCGGGGATCTGGTGGATGTGGCCTTCTATCCCCAAATCAACGAATTCCGGGGGGAGCGGAGCGTGCAGATGAATGTGGCGGATATCCGCCCCGCCTGCAAGGCTCCCTGTTCCCCGGACAGCACCGCATACCAGGCCTTCCGGGCGGGAAATCTGACCCGGGAAACCGTGGCCGCCCTGATGCCCAACCGCACCACCCTGGCGGTGGTCTGGCGCTATCTGGCGGCGAAGGAGCGCCAGGGCCTGCGGGAATCCCCTGCCTGCCTGTGCCGGAAGATCGTCCGCTGGTCGGATCAGCCCCTGAGCCTGGGGCAACTGCTGATCTGCCTGGATATTTTCCGGGATGTGGGGCTGCTGAACATCCAGCACCGGCGCAAGGAAATGGAGATCCGGTTGACACCCGGCCCGGAAAAGGCCGATTTGAATACAAGTAACACCATGCGGCTGTTGCTGCAATGGAAAGAGAGCTGAGAATCATGGAAACTTTTGCTGATCACTATGCCTCTATGCGGGCAGCCATCGAGAAGCATATCCCCAGTGTGGATATGGCCCTGGTGAATCGGGCTGTGGAATATGCGGCACTGAAGCACCGGTCCCAGAAGCGCAAGGATGGCTCGCCTTACATCATTCACCCCCTGGCTGTGGCGGAGATCGTGGCGGAAATGGGCCTGGACACCGATGCGGTGCTGGCTGCCCTCCTCCACGACTGCATCGAGGACACGGATGTGTCCCATGACGACCTGGCCCGGATCTTCAACCCCACGGTGGCGGAGCTGGTGGAGGGTGTCACCAAGCTGACCAAGGCCAATTTCTCCACCACCGAGCAGGCCCAGATGGAAAACCTGCGGAAAATGTTCATGGCCATGTCCAAGGACATCCGGGTGGTGCTGATCAAAATTGCCGACCGGCTCCACAATATGCGCACCATGCAGTACCAGAGCCCGGCCAAGCAGATCATCAAGTGCCGGGAGACCATGGATATCTATGCTCCCCTGGCGCACCGCCTTGGTATGCAGAAGATCAAGTGGGAGCTGGAGGATATCGCCATTCGCTACCTGGAGCCGGAGGCCTATGAACAGATCATGGCCTATCTCAGTGCCCACCAGGAGCAGGATGAGGCCTTCATGCGTACCATCCAGCAGACCATCACCGACCGGCTGGAGCGGGTGGGGATTCAGGCCACGGTTTACGGCCGGATCAAGCATGTCTACTCCATCTACCGGAAGATGAAGGCCCAGAATAAGACCCTGGAGGAGCTGTACGACCTGTACGCCTTCCGGTGTATCGTGGATACCATTCCCAATTGCTACAATGTCCTGGGCCATGTCCATGACCTGTTCAATCTGGTCCCCGGCCGGTTCAAGGATTATATTTCCACCCCCAAGCCCAATATGTACCAGAGCCTCCATACCACGGTCATCGGCTCCCAGGGCATTCCCTTTGAGGTGCAGATCCGCACCTGGGATATGCACGAAACGGCGGAGTATGGTATTGCCGCCCACTGGAAGTACAAGCAGGGCAGCGGCGGGGGCAACGAGAAGGACTTCGAATGGGTCCGCCGGATCCTGGAAAATCAGCAGGAATCCGACCCGGAGGAGTTTGTCCAGTCCCTGAAGATCGATATGTTCGACGACGAGGTCTTTGTTTATACCCCCAAGGGCCGGATCGTCTCCCTTCCTGCCGGTTCCACCCCCATCGACTTCGCCTATGCCATCCATTCCGGCGTGGGCAACGCCATGGTGGGGGCCAAGGTAAACAACCGCATCGCAAATATTGACGCGCCCCTGAAAAACGGCGACATTGTGGAGGTCCTCACCTCCAAGAGCGCCAAGGGGCCCAGTCGGGACTGGTTGAATATCTGCAAGTCCAACCAGGCCCGGACCAAGATCAAGCAGTGGTTCAAGAAGGAAAAGCGGGAGGAGAACATCCTCCACGGCAAGTCCAGCTTTGAGGCGGAAATGAAGCGGATGCTTCTGCCCCTGTCTGCCATTACGGATCCGGAGCTGGAGCCCCTGCTGCTGAAGAAGCTGTCCTTTGAGGATTGGGAGGATATGTACGCCGCCATCGGCTACGGCGGCCTGACCGCCACCAAGGCTGTGGGCCGGATCCGGGATGACATCAACCGCCATATCAAGGCCCAGACCGTGGACAGCCAGCCCAAGAGCCTGCTGCGCATTGCCTCGGATTCGGATGGGGCTAAGAAAAACCGCCACGCCGTCAACGGCGTGATCGTGGAGGACATTGACTCCTGTATGATCAAGTTCTCCAAGTGCTGCACCCCCGTCCCCGGGGACCCCATTGTGGGTTTCATCACCAAGGGCTTCGGCGTGTCCATCCACCGGGGGGACTGCCCCAACGCCCAGGGGCGCAACGACCCCAGACAGGCATCCCGTTGGGTCCGGGTGCGCTGGGCCAACCAGGAGGAGCAGCCCTTCGATACCACCCTGGAGCTGGAATGCATCACCCGGGACGGCCTGCTGCTGGATTTGGCTACGGTTATGACCACCATGCGGGTCCGGGTGAAGGAGCTGTCCGGCAAAGATCTGCCCGGGGGCAAGAGTATCTTCATCGTTCGCTTTGAAGTGAAGAATGTGGAGGAGCTGGAATCCATCCGCAACAAGCTGCTGAATATCAAAGATGTGATGGGTGCCCGCCGGGGCCAGAACTGACCCCCGGATGCCCGGGAAAGGAGCGTTTTCATGCGCGCGGTATTAACAAGAGTCCGCTCCGCCTCCGTGGCCATTGACGGCCAGGTGGTGGGGCAGATCGGCCGGGGCTTTCTGATCCTGCTGGGCGTCGGCCCCAACGATACGGAAAAGGAATGCCGGTATCTGGCGGAGAAGGCCCTGGGCCTGCGGATCTTCGAGGACGAAAACGGAAAAATGAACCTGGGCCTGGATGCCGTCGGCGGGCAGGTGCTGGTAGTCAGCCAGTTTACCCTCTACGGCAATTGCCGCAAGGGCCGCCGCCCCAGCTTCACCGAGGCCGCCGGCCCGGAGCTGGGCAACCGCCTCTACGAGCAGTTCCTGGGGGATTGTGAGGCCCTGGGCTATCCGCCCCAGCATGGCCGCTTCGGCGCGGATATGCAGGTGGAATCCGTCAATGACGGCCCCGTGACCCTGATCCTGGATACGGATCAGCTCATGGACAGCCCCCGCCGGTCCTGAGAGGTGGTTCTATGATCCAGATCCACACCCTGACCCTGGGGGATTACCGGACCAATTGCTATATCGTCCATGACGCGGCGGCGAAGAGCTGCTGCATCATCGACCCCGGCTACGAGGCAGAGGCCATTTTGCGCAAGGTCGATGCCCTGGGCCTGACGGTGGATGCCATTTTGCTGACCCACGGCCATTTTGACCATGTGGGTGCGGTGGAGACCATCGTGGAACGGACCGGCTGCCGCCTGTGGATGCGGGAGAGCGACTGGTCCCAGTTTCCCAATCCTGTCAATGCTTATTTCTATCCCCTGGCAAACTGCGATTTCACCGAAATATACTTTTGCGAGGACCAGGAGGAGATTACCGCCGGCGGACTGACCTTCCTGTGTCTGGAGACACCGGGGCACACCTGGGGCTCCGTCTGCTACCTGTGCGAGGGGATGATCTTCTCGGGGGATACCCTCTTTGCCGGCTCCTGCGGAAGAACCGACCTCCCCGGCGGGGACAGCCATGCCCTGGCCCAGTCCCTGGAACGGCTGAAGGAGCTGGAGGGAGCATGGCAGGTCTACCCCGGCCATGGCTCCGGCACCACCCTGGGCCGGGAGAAAAGCACCAATCCCTACCTGCAATAAGCCGGGAATCCCAAACCTGTGAGGTTTTCTTATGAATCTGACATTATGCGGCCATGAGGACCGTTACGCCGTGGAGCAGCTGCAAATGGCACTGTTCACCACGGACAGCCAGGGCCAGGCAGTCTCCCGCCTGTCCAGGGGCAAAATCTGGCTCACCGCCACCACCACCATCACCCGCTCCGGAAAAACCGTCCGGGGCGTTCGCCGCCTTCGGGCAGACCGGGAAACCGTCCGCCTCCGGCGGCAGATCCTCCAGCAGAGCTATTATGCTGCGGCCATCCAGCTTTTGGAGCAGTTGCCGCCTTGGGGGGCACTGGCCGGTGTCCGGCCCACCAAAATCACAACCCGACACCTCCTGGATGGGGGTACCCCCGCCTCCGCCGACCGGTTGCTGCGGGATGTGTACTATGTCACCCCCGACCGGCGACAGCTGGCCCTGGACTGCTCTGCCTCCACCGTGGCGGCAGCCTCCCTGCTGGCACCGGAGGATGTGTCGCTGTATGTGGGCATTCCCTTCTGCCCTACCCGCTGCGCCTATTGCAGCTTCGTCAGCCGAAGTGTGGGCAAGCGTACGGAGCTGCTGGAGCCCTATCTGGATGCACTGTACCGGGAGATCGCCCTCACCGGGGCCCTCCTGGAAAAATCCGGGCGGAAGGTGCGTACCCTTTACATAGGCGGCGGTACCCCCACCACCCTCTCCGCGGCCCAGATGGCCCGGCTCCTGGATACCCTCCGGGATTCCTTTGATCTGAGCCGGTGCCTGGAATTCACCGTGGAGGGCGGCCGCCCCGATACCCTGGATGGGGAAAAGCTGCGCACCATCGCCGCCCATGGGGCGGACCGCATGAGCATCAACCCCCAGACCATGGTGGACGATGTCCTCCGGGCCAGCGGACGGCCCCACAAGGCTGCCGATGTTCTCCGGGCCTATGACCAGGCGGTGGATGCCGGATTCCGGGCCATGAACATGGATCTGATCGCGGGCCTGCCCGCCGATGATTTCGCGGGCTTCCGCCATTCCCTGGATACGGTGGCTGCTCTGAATCCCGCCAATATCACCGTCCACACCCTGGCCCTGAAAAAGGGGGCAGATCTTTTTGAGAAGCGGGAGAATCTGCCGTCTCCGGAAGCGGTGACGGAGATGGTGGCCTATGCCGGCCAGACCCTCCGGGCCCTGGGCTACAAGCCCTATTACCTGTACCGCCAGAAGTATATGTCCGGTTCCTTTGAGAATGTGGGCTGGAGCCGGGACGGCCTGGACTGCCTGTACAACATCTACATGATGGAGGAGGTTCACACCATCCTCTCCCTGGGAGGCGGCGGTATGAACAAGGTGAATTTCCCCGACGGCAGCCTCCAGCGCTTCCACAATCCCAAATTCCCGGAGCAGTATATTGAACAGCTCCCCACCGTTCTTGCCCAAAAGGAAGAACTGTTCGCCCTGATGGGCTGAGAAAGGATGAAATTTTGGATACTCTGATTTCCAATGTCACCGTTGTGACCATGAATGAGCGGATGGAGGTCCTGTTTGGGGCCTACATTGCCATAAAGGACGGGAAGATCCTGTCCATCACCCAGAAAGCCCCCGCGGAAAAGCCCGATACCATTGTGGATGGTACCGGCATGGTGGCTATGCCCGGCCTCATCAACTGCCACACCCACCTGGCGACCACGGTGCTGCGGTCCTATCTGGATGACCAGTCCCAGGGGGAGGCCCTGGAGGCCCAGCTGAACCGGGAGGACAAGATGGATTCCCGGGCGGCTAAGGCTGCCGCCAGCCTGGGCATTGCCGAGTGCCTGCGGTTTGGCATTACCTCGGTGTCCGACCTGTACTATTATCCCGAGGCCACGGCCCAGGCCGTCCGGGAGGCGGGAATCAAGGCCAATCTGGCCCTGTCCAGCTACCGCTTCATCGACGAAAATGAGGATTTTGATTTCGATACCGACGAGCAGTGCCGGGAGCTGGTTCGGCTGAAGGAAACCTGGCACGGCTATGACCAGGGCCGGATCAAAATCGATGCCGGATTCTATGCCCCCTACACCAGTAACTACCGCCTGTGGGAGGGGCTGGCCAGCTATGCCAGCCAGGAGGGCCTGGGGATGCAGTTCCACCTGGCCCAGAGCCGCCGGGAGGCGGAGGACTGCCTGGACCGCACGGGCCTGGGCCCCGGGGAGCTGCTGAACTGCCACCATGTTTTCGCTGTGCCGGTGACGGCGGCGGGATGCGGCGGACTGTCCCCGGAGGAGAGCAAGCTCCTGGGGAAGAAGGGTGCCACCGCCGTGGCCTGCCCCCTGGCCGATGCCAAGGCCGGTCACGAATCCGCCGATATCGCCCAGCTGGTTCGCGGGGGCATGAATGTGGCCCTGGGAACCGACGGAGCGGTGGAATGCGGCAACCTGGATCTGTTTGAGGTGATGCGCTTCGCCGCCCTGAATGCCCGCCAGTGGGGCGGGGATGCCGGTGCGCTCCCCGCACCGGCGGCTCTGATGATGGCGACCGTCTGCGGTGCCCGGGCCCAGGGCCGGGGGGAGGAATGCGGCATGCTGAAAGAAGGCATGGACGCGGATCTGATCCTGGTGGACTTCTCCGCCCCCCACCTCATGCCCTGCCACAATGTCCTCTCCGGCCTGGTGTTCAGCGCCAAGGGCGGAGATGTGGCCATGACCATGGTCCGGGGCAAAATCCTCTATGAAAACGGCCGTTTCCCCACCATTGACCTGAAGGCTGTGGTGGAGGAGCTGACCAATTACGCCATTCCCAAGCTATTCCGCGATTAAGGAGTCAATTATGTCTGAAACCCCCAAAAAGCAAACATTTCTCCATGGTGCCGCCCTGCTGACCGTGTCTACGGCCATCGTGAAGCTCATCGGTGCCCTGTATAAGATCCCCCTGAATGCCATCATCGGCGAGCAGGGCTTCGGCTATTTCTATACCGCCTACGAGATCTACTCCGTGCTGCTGCTGATCTCCACGGCAGGTCTGCCCGTGGCGGTGAGCCGGATGATCTCCGCCTCCAGTGCCCTGGGCCACTACAACCAGGTCCGCCGGACCTACCGCACCGCCTGGGCCATGTTCACGGGCCTGGGTGTGCTGAGCACCGGGCTGATGATGGTGTTCTGCCGCCAGCTGGCGGATTTCCAGGAGCAGCCCAATGCCTGGTTCGCCATTTTGTGCCTGGGACCCTCCGCCCTGTTCGTGTGCGTGATTTCTGCCTACCGGGGCTTCTTCCAGGGTCAGGGCAATATGCTGCCTACCTCCATTTCCCAGGTTCTGGAAGCCGTCACCAAGCTCATTGTGGGCATCGGTGCCGCCGTGGCCCTGCTGAGCTTCACCCAATCCTACGCCTATGCCGCCGGCGGCGCCATTCTGGGTGTTACCGTCAGCTGCCTGGTGTCCATGATCTACCTGTGGATCTGCTTCCGCAAAGAGTATGACCGGCTGCCCAAATCCACCGAGGCGGTCTATTCCTATGGAACCACCGCCAAGAGCCTGCTGGCCATTGCCGTGCCCGTGACCATCGGCTTCACGGGCCTGCAGATCCTCAGTGTCATCGAGACCCGGGTCTACATGGTGCAGCTCCTGGGTTCCGGTGTCAGCCAGGACAGCGCCGATACCATGAAGGGCATCTACAATATGTGCCAGACCATTTTCAATATGCCCTGTTCCTTCATTTCCCCCATCACCGTGAGCATCATCCCCGCCATCACCGGCCTGCTCACCACGGGGAATGAAAAGGCCGTGAAGGCTACGGAGGAATCCGCCGCCCGGATCACTGCCCTCATCGCTCTGCCCTGTGCCGTGGGTCTGTTCATCCTTGCAGAGCCTGTCACCGCCCTGCTGGGCGGCTACACCGGAGAGAATCTGGTGCTGGCCGGCCGGTTCATGGCCTTGCTGGCGGTGAGCATCGTGTTCTATGCCACGGTCCAGCTGACCAATGCCATTTTGCAGGCCCATAACCATGCCGTCGCCCCCGTGGTCCATATGCTTATCTGCGGTGTGGTCCGGCTGGTGGCGGTGGGGGTGCTGGTGAGCAATCCCAACATCGGCCTGACCGGCGTGCCCATTGCGGGCATTCTGTGCAACGGTGCCATTGCCGTGATGAATGTGGTGGCGATCTACCGCATTATGCCCCAGAAGCCCAATTTTGTCCGCAGCTTCCTGCGGCCGGTGCTTCCGGCGGCGGTGATGGGTCTGGGCGTGCTGGCGGTCTACCGGGGCCTGGATATGGTCACGGACTCCCGGCTGCTCCTGTGCGGCATTCCCGTAGTCGTGGGCGTGGGTCTGTACTGCGCCATGGTGGTGGTGTGCAAGGTCATCACCCGGGAGGACTGCCTGCTGCTGCCCAAGGGAGAGAAGATTGCCCAGTTGCTCCATCTTTGATCCCGGATTTTTGAAAGAATATGTAGAAATGAGGACGATTTATGAATAAATCCGAACTGATCGCCGCAGTTGCCCAGCGCACCGGCATGACCAAAAAAGATACGGAGCAGGTGATCTCCACCGCTCTGGAAACCATCACGGCGACCCTGTGCACCGGGGAGAAGATCCAGCTGTCCGGTTTCGGCATTTTCGAGGTGAAGGCCCGGGAGGCCCGGGTGGGCCGGAATCCCCGGACCAAAGAGGCCATTGAGATCCCTGCCACCCGGACACCGGTGTTCAAGGCCAGCAAGGCCCTGAAGGATATGATCGGGGAGTAAGGCCATGCGACTGGACAAATATTTGAAGGTGTCCCGGCTGATCAAGCGGCGCACCGTGGCCAACGAGGCCTGCGACAACGGCCGTATCAGCGTCAATGGACGGGTGGTGAAGGCCAGCTACGAGGTCAAACCCGGGGACAAGATCGAAATTGCCCTGGGCGCCCGGACAGTCACCGTGGAGGTGCTCCGGGTGGCGGAAACCGTCCGGAAGGACGATGCCGGGGAGCTGTACCGGGAGGTTTGACCGGAAATGAAAAAGCCTGCCCATGGGGCAGGCACAGATATAACAAAGCGTGGAGCGTATCGGAATCGATGCGCTCCACTTGCTATTTCTTGGGGATGGGCGCAGACCGGAAAAAGAGGGGATCCGGTTTAGGGCTTGCGCTTTCTGGCCAGGTAGATATCCAGCTTTTCCTTCACCGTGTCGGGGATCTTCCGGTCCACAGGGCAGCGCCGGACGTTGGCCATGCGCTGGACGAAGGCGGTGATGAATTCAATATCCTTGACCATGTGGGCCCCCTTCATCACAGCCATGGTATCGTAGCTGTTGTGGATGGTGGCGGTACTGCCGGGGGCCAGCCGGGCGAAGCTCAGGGCAGGCACGCCGTGGTCGGCAAAGGGGGTGGAGTCGCTGGAATAGACATCCTGCTTCACATCGATGCCGAAGCCCAGCTCACTGGCCAGATAGCGGATGTAGCTGACCAGTGCCTCCTCGGTGGAGCAGCAGGCAATGAACCGGCCCATGATGCAGCCAATCATATCCAGGTTCACATTCAGCACCACATCCTTCAGCGACTCCTCGTGGGCGGCGCAGTAGGCCTTGGAACCCAGCAGACCCCGCTCCTCGCTGCCGCACCACAGGAAGCGCAGGCCGTGGCGATGGGGGTGGGTGGAGAAATACTCCGCCATGGCCAGCAGGCCGATGGAACCGGACATATTATCATAGGCACCCTGGGACAGGGAAGTAGAGTCGTAATGGGCGGTGAGAACGATGGTCTCGGGGATCTCACCGGGAAGATCCAGGATCACATTGTGGGACTGGCCGGTGGTCTGCTCCTGGTCCAGGATGATTTTTACCCGGGACACATCCCCCTGGATCAGGGAAATGGCGGACTTGGCGTTGATGTTCACACCGGGGATCAGCCGGCCCTGGCTGACATAGCTGCGCAGCTCCCGCTGGTCGATGTCCCAGTCGGTGTAGTTGGCGTTGCCGTCGTAGGTGAGAAAGCCCAGGGCTCCGTTATCCACCAGATCCTGGTAGATCCAGTAGCCCAGGTAGCCGTCAATGAGGACGATCTTGTCCCGGCACTGGGCCAGAGAGTGGGGGTCGGTGTTGGTCAGGTAGTACAGGGGGGCTTCCACCTCGGCACTGCCGGCGCACAGATAGCCCTTGCAGGGGATTTCCCGGCCGTCGGCGTAGAGCTTAGCCTGGCGGATGGTGGCCATGTCCACGGGGAAGGCCTCGATCTCTGCCTGGCCGCCGAAGGCGGCACAGCGCTGGGCCAGGTACTGGGCGCAGCGCAGCTCCTCCGGGCTGCCGCCGGTGCGAATGTAGGCGGTTTCCCGGAAAATATCCAGAATGGTATTCTGATCCATGGGTTGCTCCTCTCTTTCTTACAGGGCTTCCAGAGCCTGGGCGATGTCCTCCAGCAGATCCTGGGTGTTCTCCAGGCCGCAGGACAGGCGGATCAGGTCGGGGCTGACACCGGCGGCGATGAGCTCCTCGTCGGTCATCTGCCGGTGGGTGGTGGATGCCGGGTGGAGGCAGCAAGTGCGGGAATCCGCCACATGGGTCTCAATGGCACCCAGCTTCAGGTGCTCCATGAACCGGCAGGCTGCCTCCCGGCCGCCTTCCAGACCGAAGGAGATCACGCCGCAGGAGCCGTTGGGCAGGTATTTCCGGGCCAGCTCGTAGTAGGGATCCCCCTCCAGACCGCAGTATTTCACCCAGGTGACTTTGGGATGGGTCTGGAGGAACTGGGCCACGGCCTGAGCGTTGGCGCAGTGCTGGCGCATCCGCAGGGGCAGGCTCTCCAGCCCCAGATTCAGGTAGAAGGCATTCTGGGGGGACTGGACGGTGCCCAGATCCCGCATCAGCTGGGCGGTACACTTGGTAATGTAGGCTCCGGCCAGCCCGAAGCGTTCCGTATAGGTCACGCCGTGGTAGCTTTCGTCGGGGGTGCACAGGCCGGGGAATTTGTCGGGATAGCGGGTCCAGTCGAAGTTGCCGCTGTCCACGATGCAGCCACCCAGAGCCGCGGCGTGGCCGTCCATATACTTGGTGGTGGAGTGGGT
>CAYRYT010000017.1:0-20854 GCA_964428625.1 uncultured Oscillospiraceae bacterium
TGACGCCGCCGTTTTCCATGGTGATTTTAAAAGTGGGATTTGCCATGTTAATATCGCTCCTTCATAGCCCGCTGGATCTGACGCTGGGCGTCACGCTCCGCTGCGGCCTGTCGTTTGTCGTGCAGCTTCTTGCCCTTGCACAGGCCAACCTTGACCTTGACCCGGCTGCCCTTGAAATAGACACTCAGGGGGATCAGGGCATAGCCGTCCTGCTTGACCTTGCCAAACAGGCGCATAATCTCCCGCTTGTGCATCAGCAGCCGCCGGGGACGGCGGGGATCCTTGTTGAAGATATTGCCGTGCTCATAGGGGGAGATGTGCATCTGGTTCAGGAGAAGCTCCCCGTTCTTGATGCCGCACCAGGCATCCTTCAGATTCAAAGTACCCTGGCGGATGGACTTGACCTCCGTGCCGCACAGCTCGATACCCGCCTCCATTTCCTCCTCCACGAAATACTCGTGGTAGGCCTCCCGGTTCCGGGCCATGACCTTGATGCTTTCCTTTTCCAGATTGCTCACCTCCTGCTTTGAAGCTTTGGGAGTATTATACCATACTTGTCAAGTGATTTAAACGGTAATCTCGATTTGATTGCCTTCCAGGGCAATGATCCGGCAGGTGTAACCGCCGCCGCCGGTATTCCGGGGATTGCTGATGACGGGGTAGCCGTCCTGCTTCATCCGGCGGCAGAGACTGTCCACTGCTTCCGGAGAGCCGACGCTGAAACAGATATGGGCATATCCCGTGCGGTCCAGGGTCTTGGGGTCGTCGGTCATATGCTTCTGGTGCATCAGCTCAAGCTGGGTATCATCCCCAAAGGAGATCATATAGGAGCGGAAGCCGGTTTTTTCGTTGCGGTACAGGGGATGGGCCTGGCCGTCAAAATAGCGGACGAAGAAATCTCTGGCCTTCTCCAGGTCGTGGACATACAGGGCGATATGCTGGATCTTCATGGTGCGTCCTCCTCAAACAGGAACCGGAACAGCTCCTGGGTTGTATAAAATGTATGCTGGCAAAGGGATTCCATCTCCCGGCACAGGTCGGGGAAGTCCCGCCGGCCCCAGGCGGCGAAGGCGATGGGGACACCGGCACGGCTGGCCATTTCCCAGGCAGGCTTCATGTCGTCCACCACAAGCAGCTCCTCCGGTGCCAGATGGTGCCGGGCCATGATCTGCTCCAGGGGCCAGGGACTGGGCTTGCGGTGCGCCTCCGGCAGATCCCAGCCGTAGATCTCGTCGGGAAGCAGGCCGAAATGGGTCCGGTAATCCCGGGTGATATTGTCATAGCAGGAGTGGCTGACCACACAGACCAGACCGCCCCGGGCCTTTTGCCGGCGGATGATTTCCCCGATGCCGGGGAAGGGGGCGGGGATGTGGGTCTTGACAAAATCCTGCCACAGGCGGTATTCCGCATCCAGCTCCTCCTGGGTAAAGCCGTAGCGCTGGCGGCACATTCCGGCGAAGCCGGGATCATAGCAGCCTGCGGTATACTCCGCCAGAGTGATGGTTTCACCCTGGCGGAAGCGGTCCAGGATGGCCTGGAAGAAGGGGTGATTGATGGTGGCCTCACTTTGAACCACGGTATCGTCGTGATCCAGGACCAGACAGGGGTATTTCAGCATGGGATTCTCCTTGGTCACTGTGCATAGTGGATATTTTCGAAAAACCGATCCACTGTGCTTTTATGCCATTATACCAAAGCTTTCGCTAATAGGCAAGCCCCAAATTGCACCTCGCAATTCTCGAACGAATGTGCCATAATAAAGCAAATGTTTTAGGAGGTGCCCAAAATGGTGACCAGGGAATGCCCGGTGGATGTGATTGCCCTTTGCTCGGCCCAGGGGGAGCTGCGGCCACTGCGGGTGCGGCTTCAGGAAACCGGCCGGGAAGCACTGCGGATCGACATTGACCAGATCCTCTCCGTGGAGCAGGTCCATCATGTGGGTGCGGAGGCCAAGATCTTTCTGTGCCGGGTAACACTGTGGGAGCAGAGCCGGGTGCTGCGCCTGCGCTATGGCATCCGCAGTCACCGGTGGAGCCTGGATATTCCCCGGGGAAGCTGATATTGGGGGTAGAAAAATCACCGTCCAGGGGATATAATAGAGAAAAAAGGAAGGGAAGTACCAGTATGCCCATTGTTACATTCTACCGGGGGGACCCGGAGCATACCCCCAAGACCACTATGCCCGCCCATCTGGGCGCCAATGCCATCATCACCTGCCGGGACCGGATCCTCCTGGAGAAGCGCCGGGACAGCGAGACCTGGGGCCTGGTGGGAGGCGGCGTGAAGGACTGGGAGCGGGAATCCCAGGCCATGGTCCGGGAAATTTATGAGGAGCTGGGTCTGCGGGTCCGGGAAGATCAGCTCCGCCGCCTGGCAGTTTACGGAGAGCCGGGGCGGGTGGCCGCCTACTGCGACGGCAGCGTCTGGCGCATGGTCATTGTGGTTTTTGGCCTGGAACTGGAACAGGAGCCGCAAATGCGCATCAGTGCCGAATCCCGGCAGCTGAAATTCTTCACCCGCGAGGAGCTGAAAGACATTGATATCGTCATCACCCACTCGGATATCGTGGGGGATTGGTTCGTGAAGAATCCGTGAATTTTATACACAAATTCACGGAACCTCTTGCATATACGGAAAAAATATGATAATATACACCTTGACGGTGCAGTATCCTAGTCAGAGCCCCATTTTCCAGGAAGGGCCTAAAAATCCTTTGAAGGGCACATCGATGAAGTCCCTGGTGTCTGCTTTTTACGCCCAGTTTAGGGTGGATGCTGGGGGTTAAGGATCCCGGGCGCGTGCCAATGGCATGGCGCATACGACCCGGTTTCCGTGGAGACCTTATACTGTGCGACGACGGACAGCCCCAGATCCTTGGGAGCCGCCGCGTACGGGTTTGGTAAGAACCTGCAATGCAGTGCGCAGAATCGCGATGCTGCGTGCAGCGTAGCCTGCCTTGAGTGAGTATGCGGGGAAAGAGGAACACGCGGCGAACCGCTATGGCCATAGCGGCTGCCGATATTGCCTCTGGAAACCATCCTTGCAAAAGAGGCTAAGATCATGGTCATCTCTGCCGTGGA
The DNA here is from genome assembly GCA_964428625.1 of uncultured Oscillospiraceae bacterium. GTDB lineage: Bacteria > Bacillota > Clostridia > Oscillospirales > Oscillospiraceae > Faecousia. The sequence goes on from CAYRYT010000017.1 coordinate 3,081, forward strand.
AAACACCTAGGCTGTCAGCAATGGGCAGACAGGGGATTACAGTACGGACTAAGTGGCAATCGGGTATTCAGGACTCGGCAACGCCTGAACAGCCGGATCAAAGGGAAACCGCCTGCGCGGCAACGGCAGGTTCCGACCGGGGAAAACCAACCCGACCTAAGCCGTAAGATTTATCCTGTCTGCTGCCGTCTTTTTCTAATATTGATTGTGGATTTTTTCAGAAACGGAAGAATGAACTATGGCAAAGTCTGACCCCGATATACAGAAACAGCAAAAAAAACAGCAGACCCGATGGGTCATCACCATTTTCCTGGTGACCATTGCGGTTTCCGCCGTTATCACCCTGGCATCCGATGAGTTGATGGCGGGAAGCGGCACATTTGTTGCCTTTTTGGTGCTGCTGGCCATCATTATGGTGGGCATCATCTTTGATATCATCGGTGTGGCTGTGACTTCCGCGGATGAAAAGCCCTTTCACGCCATGGCGGCCCGGAAGGTTCCCGGTGCCCGGGACGCGATCTTCCTCCTGCGCAAGGCTGAGAAGGTCAGCTCCATCTGCTGTGATGTGGTGGGGGATATCTGCGGCGTCGTGTCCGGCTCTGCTTCCGCTACCATTGCTGCCCGGGTGCTGGCGAGTTTTGATTTTTCCTGGCCCCAGATCCTTACCCTGGCCATGTCCTCTCTGGTCGCCGGCCTGACGGTGGGCGGCAAGGCCATCGGCAAAACCGTGGCCATGAATTCCTGCGTTCCCATTGTCCATACCGTAGGCAAGATCCTGGCGACCTGCAAGAGTCTGCCCCAGCGTTTGCCTTTCCGAAAAAAACAAAAGTAAGGTTGTGTCGCCTTGTGAAGATATTACAGAGCATCCACGGCCACGACGACCTGGTTCGCCTGACCGATGGGGAGCGTCAGACCCTGTGCGAGGAGATTCGCACTTTCTTAGTAGAACATGTTTCCAAAACTGGGGGCCATCTGGCCTCCAATTTAGGCGTTGTGGAATTGTCCGTGGCCCTGGAAACCGTATTTGATACCTATCGGGACCGTCTGGTTTTTGATGTTGGTCACCAGTCTTATATCCATAAGCTGCTGACCGGCCGCCAGGCGGATTTTGAGCATTTGCGCCAATTTGGCGGCATGGCAGGCTTCCCCAAACCCGGGGAGAGCGATGCCGATGCCTTCGTGGCCGGTCACGCCTCCAGCTCCGTATCCATTGCCCTGGGCATGGCCCGGGCCCGCACCCTCCGGGGCCAGAATCACAGCGTCATCGCCCTCATGGGCGACGGTGCCGCCACCGGCGGCATGGTCTACGAGGGACTCAACGACGCAGCGGTGAGCCAGGAGCCCATGATCCTGATTCTTAACGACAATGCCATGTCCATTGACCGGAATGTGGGCGGTATGGCCCGGCACCTGTCCCATCTGCGCACCAAGGAGTCCTATCTGGGTGCCAAGGAGTGGTACCGTGCCGCTATGCTTAAGACCGCCCCGGGCACCAAGATCTATAACGGAACCCGGAAGATCAAGGACTGGGTGAAGCGGATCGTTCTGCCCACGACGATTTTTGAGAACATGGGCTTTACCTACCTGGGCCCCGTGGATGGCCACGATCTGCCCAATCTGATTATGCTCCTGCGGATCGCCCGGGATATGCGCCGGCCCGTGCTGCTCCATGTGCTGACCCAGAAGGGCAGAGGCTATGCCCCCGCCCAGGAGGATCCCTCCAAATTCCATGGGATCGGCCGCTTTGACCCGGAGACAGGCAATACTGGCTGTAAACGCCTGGCCACTTTCTCCGATGCCTTCGGCGGGCAGATGGTGGAGCTGGCCAAGGACAACGAAAAGGTCTGCGCCATTACCGCCGCCATGCCCAGCGGCACCGGCCTGACCAAATTCAAGCAGACCTTCCCCCGGCGCTTCTTCGATGTGGGCATTGCGGAGGAGCACGCCGTATCCATGGCCGGCGGCCTGGCCAAAGAGGGAATGATCCCGGTGGTGGCCATTTATTCCACCTTCCTCCAGCGGGCCTACGACCAGATCCAGCAGGATATTTCCATACTGAATCTCCATACCGTCCTGGCGGTGGATCGGGCAGGCCTGGTGGGAGAGGACGGGGAGACCCATCACGGTGTTTACGATGTGGGCTTCCTGCGGCAAATGCCCAATATGCGCCTACTGGCCCCGGTGAGCCTCCATGAGGCCCGGGATATGCTGGTTTGGGCAGTCAATGATCAATCCGGCCCTGTGGCGATTCGCTATCCCCGAGGCGGTGACCGGTGCTATGCCGGTTCCGACTGGGCCCAGGGCCCGGTGAAATGTCACCGCCAGGGTGGGGATGTGACCCTGATCACCTATGGCACCATTTTGGAAAATGTGCTGGATGCCGCCGAGCGCCTCCGTGCCCTGGGGGTGGAGGCTACGGTTCTGCGGCTGCTGGAGCTGACAAATCTGCCCATTGAGGAGATCGCCCGGCAGATTCCCCGGGATCACCCTGTGGTGCTGGTGGAGGAGATCTGCGAAGGCTCGGGCATCAAGGGCGAGCTGGGCATGGCTTTGACCCGGCGCTGCCCCCAATGCCGGTTCACGGCACGGGATCTGGGTCATCGCTTTGTGACCCATGGAGATATGAAATCCTTGTATCGGCATTACGGCCTGGACGGGGCCTCCATTGCCGAGTATGTTCGGGAGGTACTGGCCAATGAAGAATAAGAAGCGTTTGGATGTCCTGCTGACGGAGCAGGGCTATGCCGATACCCGCACCAAGGCCCAGGCCATTATCATGGCCGGTCAGGTGTATGTCAACGGACAGAAGGCGGACAAGCCCGGTATGTCCTTTGAGGACACGGTGGAGCTGGAAGTCCGGGGCGCTGCCTGCCCCTATGTGAGCCGGGGCGGCTTGAAGCTGGAAAAGGCCCTGCGGGACTTTGGCGTTCGCCCGGAAGGGTATGTATGCAGCGATTCCGGTGCCTCCACCGGCGGCTTTACCGACTGCCTGCTCCAACAGGGTGCCAGCAAGGTCTTTGCCATTGATGTGGGCTACGGCCAGCTGGACTGGAAGATCCGCAATGACCCCCGGGTGGTGGTCATGGAGCGGACCAATATCCGCAATGTGACCCCCGAGGATCTGGGGGAGGCGCTGGATCTTTCCGTGGTGGATGTGAGCTTCATTTCCTTGAAGATCGTTCTACCCGCCATCAAGAATCTTCTCAAGCCCACAGGCCAGGTTCTGTGCCTGATCAAACCCCAGTTCGAGGCCGGTCGGGAGAAGGTCGGAAAGAAGGGCGTTGTTCGGGATCCTGCCACCCACAAAGAGGTGCTGGATCATTTTGTGGCGCTGGCGGATGAACTTCAGTTCCGGATCCTGGGTTTGACCTTCTCCCCCGTGAAGGGACCTGAGGGGAATATCGAATTTTTGGGTCATCTGAGTCTGGATGCGGTGGAAGGCATTCGCCCGGACACCGCCGCCGTGGTAGCCCAGGCCCATGAAACGCTGAAGGGGTGAGCTGATGAAGAAGGTGATCTTGACGCCCAACCCCTACCGGGACCGGGAATTCGCCACCGTTCGCCGGGCCGCCCAGATCCTGCGGGACAGCGGCCTGGAAGTGCGGATCTGCCTGCCCTTTGAGGTGGAGCGGGGCTATGAGCTTCCCCGGGACCTTCGGTTCAGCCGGCTGGACCGGGAGTTGCCCGGTGCTTCCATGGTGATCTGCTTCGGCGGTGACGGCACCATCCTCCATATGGCCAAGGCGGCGACCCGCCAGGGGATCCCCATTCTGGGGGTCAATATCGGCACCATGGGCTTCATGGCCGAGCTGGAAAGCACAGAGCTGGAGAAGCTCACCGCTATCGCCCGGGGGGCTTATCAGCTGGACAGCCGTATGATGCTGGATGTGACGGTCCACCGGGGGCGGGATATCATTTACCATGATATCTGCCTCAATGACGCGGTGGTGACCAAGGGTGCCATTGCCCGGATCGTCCACCTCACCGTTCACTGCGACGGCGTGCAGGCCATGGCTTGCGGCGGGGACGGCATTATCGTCTCCACTCCCACAGGCTCCACTGCCTACAGCCTTTCCGCCGGCGGCCCCATTGTGGAGCCCGACGCGAAGAATATCATCATCACCCCCATCTGCGCCCATGATGTGGCCAGCCGGTGCATCGTTGCCTCGGAGAAGCGGGTGATCACCGTGTCCCTGGATCAGAATGCCCGGCGCAGTGCCTATCTTTCTGTGGATGGGGGAAAATCCATCCGCCTGAACCAGGGGGATGTGGCCACGGTGAAGCGGTCCAATCTGGTGACCAAGCTGGTTCGGCTGAAGGACCGGAGCTTTTATGATGTGGTCAATATGAAATTCCGTAATCACGACTAAGGAGCGTGTTCCAATGAAAAGTCAGAGACAGGCCAAAATCGTGGAGATCATCACCACCCGGAATGTGGAGACCCAGGAGCAGCTTCTGGAGGCCCTGAGCCAGGAGGGGATGCGTACCACCCAGGCCACCATTTCCCGGGACATCAAGGAGCTTCGCATTGTCAAGGAGCTGACCTCCCTGGGAACCTATCGCTACACTGTTGCCCAGGGGGATGCCCCGGGGACTTTTTCCGCCCGGCTGAACACCATCTTCCGGGAATGCGTTACGGGCTTTGACTATGCCCAGAATATCATCGTCATCCGCACCCTGCCGGGTCTTGCCTCCGCTGCGGGCTCTGCCATTGATGCCATGAATATGAGCATCGTGGTGGGTACCCTGGCCGGTGACGACACGGTGATGGTGGTCATGCGGGACAACAATACCGCCGCGGCCTTCTGCGGCGAGATCAAGAGCTTGCTCAGCTGAAGGAGGGCTTTCGGTGCTCAGTTTGCTGCATATTGAGAACATCGCCGTGATTGAGAGCAGCGATATTTCCTTCGACCGGGGCTTTAATGTCCTCACCGGTGAGACCGGTGCCGGTAAATCCATCGTCATTGATGCCATCTCCGCAATTTTGGGAGAACGGGCCTACCGGGATATGATCCGCACCGGGGCCTCCAAGGCCAGCGTCCGGGCGGTGTTTACCGATGTGCCGCCCTATCCCTGGTTCCAGGAAAACGGTGTTCCCTATGACCCGGAAACCATCATCCAGCGGGAGATCTACCTGGACGGCAAAAATGTCTGCCGGGTCAATGGTTCTCTGGTCACCGTGAGCATCCTGCGCAAGCTGGGAATCCAGCTGATCAACATTCACGGTCAGCATGATTCCGCCTCTTTGTTTGATGAAAATAACCATCTGCATATCCTGGATGCCTTCGGAAACAACGAGGATCTCCGGGAACACTATCAGCAGGCTTACCAGGCCATGGCCAAGCTCCGGCGGGAGATCGATCGGATGACCATGGACGAAGGAGAGAAGCTTCGGCGGATGGAGACCCTGAAATACCAGATCGAGGAAATTTCCCGGGCCAATCTGGAACCGGGAGAAGACGATGCGCTGGAAAGCCGGCGCAAACTCCTGCAAAACGGAGAAAAGCTCTCCAACGGCATGGACACCGCCGTGGAATGCCTCTACGGTGGGGACGACAGCGACGGTGCTGCCGCCCTCCTTGCCCAGGCGGAGCGGGCACTGGCCCGGATCTGCCAGTATGACACCGCTCTGGGGGAGCTGCACAGCCGGGTGTCCGATCTCATGTACCAGGTGCAGGATGCAGCCGAGGGTGTCCGGGATGCCCGGGATGCGCTGAGCTACTCCGCCGATGAGCTGGAGCAGATCGAATCCCGCCTGGATGTGATCCATCGCCTCCGGCGGAAGTACGGCGTGACCTGCCAGGATATCCTGGATTATCTGGAAAACGCCAAAAAAGAACTGGATGAAATCGAATTTGCCGACGATCACCTGGAACGGCTGAAAAAGAAGCTGAAAACCGCGGAGGCATCCGCATGGGACGCAGCACTGCGCCTCCGGGAGAACCGGGGCCAGACGGCCCGAACACTGTCCCAGGCCATTTTGACAGAGCTTGCCCAGCTGGATATGCCCCGGGTGCAGTTTGCCTGCCATTTCACGGAAACGGAGCTGACCCTCACCGGCGGCGATGCCGTTGCCTTTTATATGTCTGCCAACGCCGGTGAAGCTCTGAAGCCTCTGAACAAGGTTGCATCCGGCGGTGAGCTTGCCCGGATCATGCTGGCTATGAAGAATGTTCTGGCCCAGCAGGATCAGGTGCAGACCCTGATTTTTGACGAGGTGGATACCGGCGTTTCCGGTCGGGCTGCCCAGAAGGTTGCCCAGAAGCTGCGCAGCGTCGCCACGACGAAGCAGGTTCTCTGTGTGACCCATCTGCCCCAGCTGGCAGCCCTGGCCCACACCCATCTGCTCATTGCCAAATCCGAGCGGGACGGCCGAACCTATACCACTGTCACCCCCCTGGATCTTTCCGGGCGGACACGGGAGCTGGCCCGGATCATCGGCGGCACCCACATTACCGAAACCACACTGAAAAGCGCGCAGGAAATGCTGCAGCTTTGAGATAAAGGAGTTACCATGAACGAGATTTTTTTGATGAAGCTGGGGGAAGTGGTCCTCAAGGGTGCCAATAAGCGCCAGTTTGAGAACAAGCTCCGGCAGAATGTCCGCCGCCGGATGAAGCCCTTCGGCAATTTCGATGTGTATATCATGCAGTCCACCGTCTATGTCCAGCCCCTGGATGAGGCTGCGGATCTGGAAGGTGCCTGGGATGCCTGCCACAGCATTTTCGGCGTGGTGAGCCTGTGCCGGTGCCGCCCCTGCGAAAAGAATCTGGATGCCATTTTCGAGGCGGTTGAGGCCTATCTGGGGGAGGACCTGGATTGCGCCAAGTCCTTCAAGGTGGAGTCCAAGCGGTCGGACAAGGCCTTCCCCATGACCTCCATCGCCATTTCCCAGGAAATCGGCGGCCGTATTGCTGAGGCGCATCCGGACCTGCTGGTGGATGTCCATAATCCCGAATATACCGTCTATGTGGAAGTCCGGGATCTGGCTGCCTATGTCCATGGGCCTGCCGAGCCCGGTGCCGGCGGTCTGCCCACCGGCGTGGGGGGACGGGCCATGTGCCTGCTCTCCGGCGGAATCGACTCTCCCGTGGCTGCCTATATGATGGCCAAGCGGGGTATGGAGATCGAATGTGTCCATTTCTTCTCCTATCCCTATACTTCCCAGCTGGCCAAGGACAAGGTCCTGGAGCTGGCCCGGCTGGTGACCCGCTACAGCGGCCGGATGACGGTGAATGTGGTTTCCTTCACGGAAATTCAGGAGGCCATCCGGGACAATTGCCCCGAGGAATTCTTTACCCTGATTATGCGCCGGTTTATGATGGAGATCTCCATGCGCCTGGGCAAAAACGACGGCTGCGGTACCCTGATTACCGGCGAGAATCTGGGTCAGGTGGCCTCTCAGACCATGGAGGCCATGACCGTCACCGGTGCCGTGGTGGATATTCCCGTGTTCATGCCCCTGGTTGGCATGGATAAGGAGGAGATCGTGACCATCGCCCGGAAGATCGGCACCCTGGATACGGCAATTCTTCCCTATGAGGACTGCTGCACCGTGTTCACCCCCAAGCATCCCAAGACCAAACCTACCCTGGCCCAAGTGGAGAAGGCAGAAAGCAAGCTCGACCGTGAGGCCCTGATCACCAAGGCTATGGAGACCGTGGAGCGGATCACGGTGAAGTACCATGACCCCGCTTTCCTGTAAGGTCCTGGCCTGTCTTCAGGGGAAGACCCTGGCAACTGCGGAAAGCTGCACCGGCGGCGGTATTGGAGCCGCCCTCACCGCCGTTCCCGGCAGCAGCCAGGTGTATGTGGGCGGTATTATCAGCTATACCAACGATATTAAGGCCCAGCTTCTGGGTGTCCCCCGGGAGACGCTGGATCAATTTGGCGCCGTTTCCCAGCCCGTGGCCCTTGCCATGGCCCTGGGCGCCCGGAAGGCCCTGGGCGCCGATGTCGCCGTATCGGTAACCGGCCTGGCAGGCCCCGGAGGGGATGCATTCGGAAACCCCGTGGGTACTGTCTGGATCGGATATGCTGACGAACGGAAGCACATGGCACGGCGGTTTCTGTTTTCCGGGGATCGGGAGCAGATTCGCCTGCAAGCCGTGGAGGAAGCGCTGAAGCTGATCCTGGCCAATCAGAACGAGGAATCGGAGGATCAGCCCGGCTGATCCTCCCTTTTCCATTTCAGAAGGAGGAATTCCCATGATTCTGAACCATGAGGATGTATTGTCCCGTTTGCCCGACCGGGAAGCTGCGGCCCACAAGGGCGATTTCGGTCGAATTCTGCTCCTGTGCGGTGCCCGGGGATATACGGGTGCCGCTGCGTTGGCGGCAATGGGTGCCCTGCGGGTGGGGGCAGGACTGGTGTATCTGGGTGTCCCGGAGAGCATTTATGCCATTGAGGCAGTGAAGCTGACGGAGCCGGTGGTGTTCCCTTTGCCGGAGGAAGTGGGGATGCTCAGCGCTCAGGCCCTGGAGGAGATCCTTCCAAGACTGCCTCGTATGGATGCGGTGCTGATCGGCCCGGGCCTGGGCTGCTCCTCTGGGACGGCCCAGGTGGTGAAGCGTGTCCTGGCCCAGGCGGACTGTCCGGTGGTTCTGGATGCTGATGGCATAAATCTGGCGGCCCGGCATATAGATATTCTGCGTGAAAGGACAAAGCCCACGGTGCTCACTCCCCACGAAGGAGAATTCCGCCGCCTGGGCTTCCCGGAACAGGGAAGCCGGGAGGAACGGGCGGTGGCCGCTGCCCGGGAGCTGGGGGCTGTCATGGTGCTGAAAGGTCACGAAACGGTGATCACCGACGGTTATCAGATCTACCGCAATCCCACGGGCAACCCGGGGATGGCTGTGGGCGGCAGTGGCGATGTGTTGGCCGGTATGATCGCGGGTCTGATTGGCCAGGGACTGGAGCCTCTGACCGCCGCTGCCTGCGGTGCCTGGCTCCATGGTAAAGCCGGGGATCTGTGCGCCGGGGAAATGGGGCAGTATGCCATGCTGCCCACGGATATGCTGGCCGTCCTTCCACGACTCCTGAAATAAGGCGGGATACTATGAAACGGTTGGTATGCCTGATTGGGATCCTTGTACTCCTGTCCGGCTGTGGGAAAGACGATCCGGGGCAGACCCGGGCGTTGGCACTGCGCCAGCGGATGTTGGAAGGGGCGGGGTGCAGCTTCGATGCCCGGATCACCGGGGACTACGGGGACAGCCTGTGCGCCTTTGCTCTCCGGTGCCGGGTGGAGAGCAGCGGTGCGGTGAGCTTCCAGGTGCAGGAACCGACATCCATCGCCGGAATCTCCGGGACCATGACCCAGGAGACGGGGAATCTGACCTTCGACGGCCATGCGCTGGCGTTCCCCATGCTGGCCGATGGACTACTGGCACCGGTGGCCGCGCCCTGGGTGCTGATCCAGGCTCTGCGGGGCGGTTATCTGTCGGAAACCGCCCTGGAAGGGGAGACGCTGACCCTGACGGTAGATGACAGCTATCGGGAAGATGCCATGACCCTGCGGATCCGGCTGGATGGGGCGGATACCCCCATCTCGGGGGAGATCTACTGGAAGAACCGGCGGCTTTTGACGATGACCATCGAAAACTTTCAGTTTTTGTAGCACCCGCTCCCATTTGGGCATAGGATAATTCACCCGGGCGCCGTATAAACCCACGGCACCCGTGGGACAATAGTTTCAGGAGCGTTACATAGTGGATTCGTAGCGCGGCCAATGAAACTTTGGAGTGTGAATTGGATGGATGACACAGTAAAGCGGGGAGACATTTTTTATGCGGATCTGTCTCCCGTGGTGGGCAGCGAGCAGGGTGGGACCCGGCCGGTGCTCATCGTGCAGAACAATACGGGCAATCGCCATTCTCCCACGGTAATCGCCGCCGCCATTACCAGCCAAACGGGAAAAGCCCGCCTGCCCACCCACATCAACATTGCCGGGGGCAGTGTGGGGCTGGCCAAGGATTCGGTGATTCTGCTGGAGCAGATCCGCACCATCGATAAGAAGCGCCTGCGGGAGCATATGGGCCACCTGACCGAGAACCAGATGTCCATGGTGGATGAGGCCATTGCCGTGAGCTTTGGCCTGCACCGGGGCACCATGATCTGAAAAAAGACCATCCTTCCTCGCTGAAACGGTGAAGGATGGTCTTTTTCGTTACAGATCCAGCTCCAGGCCCACAGGACAATGGTCCGAGCCCAGAATCTGATGGTGGATGGGCGTTTCCCGGATGGCGGGAGCCAGCCGGTCAGAGACCAGGAAATAGTCAATGCGCCAGCCGGAGTTTTTCTCCCGGGCTTTGAACATATAGCTCCACCAAGTATAGGCCCCGGTCTCCCCGGGATGGAGATAGCGGAAGGTATCCGTAAAGCCCAGGGACAGGGTCTTGGTGAAGCTCTCCCGCTCCTGATCGGAGAAACCGGCGTTGCCCCGATTGGATTTGGGATTTTTCAGGTCGATCTCCTGATGGGCCACATTCAAATCCCCGCAGAGAATCACAGGCTTGCGGGTATCCAGCTCCCGGAGATACGCACGGAAGGCTTCGTCCCAGGCCATCCGGTGGTCGATGCGGGCCAGCTCCCGCTGGGCATTGGGGGTGTAGCAGGTGACAAGGTAGAAATGGTTGTATTCCAGGGTGATGAGCCGTCCCTCCCGGTCCAGCTCCTCCACACCCAGGCCGTAGGCCACGGACAGAGGCGGATGCTTGGCGAAGATCGCCGTACCGGAGTAGCCCTTTTTCTCCGCGTAATTCCAGAATTGATGATACCCAGGCAGGTCCAGCTGAAGTTGCCCTGCCTGGAGCTTTGTCTCCTGAAGGCAGAAGAAATCACTGTCCGCCTCCCGAAAAAACTCCGGAAATCCCTTGCCCATACAGGCCCGGAGGCCGTTGACATTCCAGGAAATGAATCGCATGGTATTCTCCTTTTATCCTTGGTTTTGGGGGTTGTCGGTGAGGATCAGGTCGTTTCGGTCAACGACCACAGCCTGGGAGCCCAGCAGGGAAATGGTTTGCGCCGATACGCTCACCCGCTGCACATCGGTCAGGCCGAATATGGTCTGGGCCAGACAGGCGCAGGCCAGATTCAGGGCCAGGGGTGTCAGATCCCCCAGATGATCGGTGAGGATGACCTCTGCCGCCGAATCCGAAATATTCAGACTCACCAGTGCCAGTCCCTGGGGGAAAGGCATGGTGACGGTCCGGCTCTCAGGGCCGGCCAGATACAGCCCCAGGAGGTATTCCAGATCCCGGTAATGGCTGCCGGCTTCCCGCAATTCCGGCTCCATGACGGACTCCGGCACTTCATCTGTGGGATACTGGCTCAGATAATAGAACTTCACGGGATGGTCCATCTGCCTGCCAAAGGCGCAGCCCCCCATGCCGAGAATCACAGACAGGGTCAGAATCAGACACAGGTATCGTTTCACGGGATCTCCTCCTCGGTGTAAAAAATGGGGAAGGTAACGGTGAATACGGAGCCCTGGCCCAGAATGCTGTCCACGCCGATGGTACCGCCGTTGCGCTCCACCATATTGCGGACAATGGAAAGGCCCAGACCGCTGCCGCCGGTTTTCCGGGCACGGGCTTTGTCCACCCGGTAGAACCGCTCAAAGACATGGCCCAGGGAGTCCTGGGGGATGCCCATGCCGGTATCCCGAACCTGGATCACGGCGTTGTCCCCGTCCCGGCGGACGGTGATGGTGAGGCTACCCCCGGGGGTGTTGTACTTGATACCGTTTTCGACCAGATTGAAGATGATCTGATACAGGTCATCCTCCAGGATCAGAATGGTGCAGTCCTGGTCACACTGGGACGAGATAGTAATGCCGCTTTTCTCTCCGATGGCGTGGAGCATCCGGATCACCCGGTCCACCGTGGGCCCGATTAGGACGATCTCGCAGTCTCCGTCCTCCTGGGTCTCGATCCGGGAGAGGGTCAGCAGCTTCTGGGTCATGCGGTTCAGCCGGTCTGCCTCATTGCCGATATCCCCCACGAATTCCTTGACAGTGTCCATATCCATGTCGTTTTGCAAAATGGAATCGGAAAGGAGCTTGATGGAGGCCAGGGGGGTCTTTAGCTCGTGGGAAGCGTCGGAGACGAATTGCCGGCGCTTGTTTTCCGAGGTTTGGAGCCGCTCAGTCAGGTCGTTGAATTCTTCACCCAGGATGGTAAGCTCGTCATTGCCGCCCATGTTCACCTTATGGGAGTAATCCCCCTCCCGGATGATCCGCATGGATGCCATGATCCGCCGCAGCCGCTGGGAGAAGGCACCGGAGAAGAGAATGGAGAACAGGATCAACACCATTTCCAGAATAACGGAGGTGCTGAGGATGTTGTGCTGCAGGGTCTTGATAACGGAACCCTGGATGGTATCGTATTCCATCATATAGACACAGCCGCCCAGAGCACCGGCGGAGAAAATGGGGGTTGCGGCCTTGGAAACGATGACACCGTCGTGGTAATGGTAGGAGAAGGTTTTGTTGCTCCCCAGGGCCCGGACGATCTCCGGCAGGAGCATCAGCTGGCCTACGGTCTCCGGGGCTTCGGAGTCGAATATGGACAGCCCGGAGGCATCGGTGACGATGATCCGGGTGACATTCAGGGAGGTCATCTGGGAAAGGGCACCGGTGATGGAGCTGTTGTTCAGCACTTCCAGCTGGGAGAAATCCTCTGCCGCCAGCTGGCAGCGCTCCACCATGGAGCTTTCCTTACTCTGATAGAACAGCTTCTGGCTGGTATCAGAGCAGTACATATTCAGAAAAATCAGGACCAGGGCGGTAATGGCCACATAAAAGGCCGCATACCGGAACTGGGTATTGCCGTACAGTGGGAAGAAACGGCTTCTATTTGCGGAAGAAATAGCCAACCCCCCATTTCGTCATAATATGGCTGGGGGAAGCGGGATCCTCCTCCAGCTTTTCCCGCAGGCGGCGGATGTGAACATCCACCGTGCGGATATCACTGCGGTATTCATAGGCCCACAGGGTATCCAGCAGGGCTTCCCGGGAATAGACCCGGTTGGGATTGCGCATGAGCAGCTCGATCAGGTCGAACTCCTTGGCCGTCAGGTCCGCCAGCTCGCCACTGCGATAGGCGTTCCGGGAGGCCAGGTCCAGGGAAATGGTGCCGATGGCGAGGGTATTGCTCTCCTCGGCCTTGGTACCGGCACTGGCCCGGCGCAGGAGTGCCCGGATCCGGGCCTTCAACTCCAGAATATTGAAAGGCTTGGTCAGGTAATCATCGGCTCCGTTCTCAAAGCCCAGAAGCTTGTCCATATCGTCGGTTTTGGCGGTGAGGAGGATGATGGGAACCTGGGAAAATTCCCGAATGCGTGAGCAGGCGGTCATTCCGTCCATCTCCGGCATCATCACATCCAGCACCACGAGATCCGGCTTCTGACCCCGGACCAGCTCTACGGCTTCCAGGCCGTTGCTGCCGGTGATCACTTCATAGCCCTCATTTTGCAGGTTAAACCGAATGCCTTTGACCAGCAATTCTTCGTCGTCCACAACAAGTATTTTCATGACGAACCTCCAATGGTAAGATAGTCCCGGATGGCCTCCAGCCGTTTTTGGCCGATGCCATCAATTTCCAACAGCTCCTCAACGCTGGTAAACCCGCCCGTCGCCTGGCGATAGTCCAGGATCCGCTGGCCCAGCACCGGCCCGATCCCGGGCAGGGTCATCAGGGCATCCAGATCCGCCGTGTTCAGGTCCAGGGGATAGACCACGGGCGCATCCGTGGCGACGGGTTCCGTCGTGGCCGGTACCGTGACGGTAACCGGCGGGGAAGTGGCGGCCCGGGGAAGATCCCGGAGGGTCACCGGCTCCCGGGGCGCGTTGCGCAGGAGGAAAATACCCACCATGCTCCCAAGGCTCAAAAGGATGACCAAGGCCAGGAGAAAAGATCCTGCTTTTTTCAACGGCGCACACCTCCCTTAGATTGACGGAAAGGGGAAAAGCTGATATAATGATACAAACTCATTATACACAATTTTCTTCCGCCGGACAAGTCCGGCGACGGAAGAATAAAGGAGAAATATGAAAAAATTCAGGATTTTTGGGGAAATCCTGGCCGGTGCCCTGGCGCTGGCCCTGGTATGTCCCCCGGCGCTGGCCACCCAGACCACGGGAAGTGCCGCCACTGCTCCCGAAGACACAACCGTCTCCACCACCACTGCCCCCACCCAGACTGAGCCTCAGGAGACGGTGCCGTCCTCCATCCGGGAGGATTATGCCCTGACCGACCGGGCCGTGCAGGATGGCTGCCGGACGCTGGATGCCCAGGTGCCTCTGTATGGCACCGATGCGGAAATTGAAAAGGTTTCTTCCTATCTGCTCTATGAGCTGAACAGCGGAACCATGCTCTATGCCCATGAGGCAGATCTTTCCATTTATCCCTCCAGCCTCGTGAAGATCATGACCGCCCTGGTCGCCCTGGAAAACGGAGATCCGGAGGACCTGGTCACCGTTACCTCCAACGCCCTGGCTACGGTGGATCCCCAGGCCATCACTGTGGGCCTGAAAATCGGGGAGGAGGTCACAGTGCAGCAGCTGCTCTACTGCCTGCTCACCGGCAACGGAAACGATGCGGCGGCAGTGCTGGCGGAGTATGCCCTGGGAAATCAGACCGCCTTCGTGGTGGAGATGAACCGCCGGGCCCATGAGCTGGGCTGCACCGGCACCCACTATATCAATGCCAGCGGCATTCACGACGACCGCCAGGTGACCACCGCCCGGGATACCGCCAAGATTTTGCAGGAAGCGCTGAAGCATCCCGCCTTTGTCCAGGCCTTCGAGGCGGCAAACTATGTCATGGAAGCCACCAACAAAGCCGATTCCCGGTATTTTGCCACCACCAATTATCTGGACAGCCGGGAGATCACCCCGAAATACTATGATGACCGGGTCCTGGGCGGCCGAACCGGCACCCTGGAAAGCGATAACCGAAATCTGGCCGTTACGGCGGCGGACGGGGAGCTGACCTATCTGGCGGTTCTGCTGGATGCCGAATCCCTGCCTCCGGCCTTTGAGGGTGCGTCCATTACCGTGACCACCTTCACCGGTGCCACCGCCCTGTTTGACAAGGGATTTCAGAATCTGGAGATCATCAACCAGGTGTACCCCGGGGAGATTATCGATCAATTCCCGGTAAGCGGCGGAGAAAATGACCTGACCGCCTATTCCCGGAATGCTACCCGGATGCTCCTGCCCAGGGAGGACGGCCTGGAAAAGCTGGAGCAGAAAACGGAGCTGATCCACGATCCCATCTCTGCCCCCATCGCCAAGGAGCAAAAGGTGGGAATCCTGACCATGTGGTACGGCAATGTCTGTGTCGCCCAGGCGGATCTGCTGTCCACCGTAGATGTCCGGGTCAAAACCGTGGCGAATCCCCAGGAGGAAGCCCAGGAGCAGCGCAGCGGTTTGCAGCAGGGCCTGGTGATCCTGGGAATCTGCGTGGTACTGGTTCTGGCCGGTATCGGTGCCATGCAGGTCCTGCAAAATCGTCCCGATCCGACACCCAGACCCAGAAGAAAGAGGAGTGGAAGGCCATGAGTTCCTGGGAATCACTGAAAAAAGCCTGTGCGGAATGCACATCCTGCGGCCTGTGCCAGACCCGGCATCATGTGGTTTTTGGCGTTGGAAGGGAAGACAGCGATATTCTTTTCGTGGGGGAAGGCCCCGGGGAACAGGAGGATCTCCAGGGTGAGCCCTTCGTGGGCCCAGCGGGAAAGCTCCTGGACGATATGCTGTCCATCATTGACCTGGACCGGACAAATTGCTATATTGCCAACATCGTCAAATGCCGTCCGCCCCGGAACCGGGATCCCCAGGAAGGGGAGCAGGATGCCTGCATCGGATATCTGCGGGAACAGATTGCTTTGATTCAGCCGAAAATTCTGGTCTGCCTGGGCCGCATTGCTGCCACCAGGCTCCTGCGGGAGGACTTCCGCATTACCCGGGAGCATGGCACCTGGGTGAAGAAGGACGGAATTTGGATGACCGCCATTTACCACCCCTCAGCCCTCCTGCGGGATGTGAGCAAGCGGCCGGATACCTTTGCGGATCTGCTCTCCATTCGGGACAAGATCCGGGAAACCCAGGCAAATATCTGAAACGCACCGTTTGCCTTCCGTACAAACCTGCCTGCAACCGCAAAAATCGATACAAAAGTGGAGCGTATCCATGGGGATACGCTCCACAAATTATATTAATTATATTCGGAACCATGTCCGGTGAAACAAAATAACTCGGTTAATTCACCCTGGGGGATTCTTCAAAGGACAGAATTTCCTTGGCGATATAGATGGGACGATCCTTGCTCTGCTCGAAGATCTTGCCCACATACTCTCCGATGATGCCAATGCACAGCAGCTGCATTCCCCCCAGCAGCAGGGTCAGCACGATGATGGTGGCGTAGCCCGGCACATCAATGCCGATGATCAGCTTTTGCAGCACCACGATCACGAGATAGATCAGAGCCGCCAGGGCGGTGAATACACCCAGATAGGAGGCCAGGCGCAGGGGAGAGGTGGAGTAGCCGATGATTCCCTCCAGGGCATAGTTAAAGAGTTTGGGGAAGCTCCATTTTGTGGTGCCGGCGTGGCGCTCACAGGCGGTGTAGGGGATGAAGCAGGTTTCGTATCCCACCCAGGCAAAAATGCCCTTGCTGAACCGGTGATACTCTCCAAGATCCAGAATGCTGTCCCGGACACTGCGGCGGAAGGTACGGAAGTCACTGGCATCGGGCTGAAGCTGAACCTTGGACAGCTTATTGATAATGGTATAGAAGCTCTTTTTGAAGAAGGAAAGAACCTTTCCCTCGCCACGGCGGTCCTGGTAGGCGGCAACCACATCCACCTGGGGCTGCGCATCCAGAATCTCGACCATATCCCGGACAATTTCCGGCCGTTGCTGTAAATCGGCATCAATGAGGGAGACATACTCTCCGCTGGCCTGCTCCATACCGGCGTAAATTCCCGCCTCTTTGCCGAAATTCCGGGAGAAAGACACGACTTTCACCGGGCATTTCTGGGCCTTATAGAGCTTGCGCAAATTGTGGAGGGTGGCATCCTTGCTGCCGTCGTCCACAAAGACGATCTCGTAATCGTAGTCACAGCCGGAAAAGGCTTCGATCACCGCCTCCTGAAAGGCAGCGACATTTTCCGCCTCGTTATAGCAGGGGACTACCAGGGATAATTTCATAGCTATCATCTCGCAATTCAAATTTTGGGTCTATTATATGCCAATTTCCCCAAACCGTCAAGGAGAATCCCAACGCCGGAAAAAAACATTGACAGATTTGCGAAAATGTGCTACTTTATCCATAGAAAACGCATAGATGGGGAGGTTTCGCTTCCGCCTTTGTTCAGAGAGTGCCCGGTTGGTGCGAGGGTACACAGGGCGCTGCGGATGGTCGCCCCGGAGCTGCCCTTCTGAAGCACGCTAGGAGGGGACGGGTCAGCCCGTTACAGCTGTTGAGTGCCCGGTCTCCGGGAATTCAGGTGGTACCGCGGAAATGTATGTTTTCGCCCTGAACGCCATGCGTTCGGGGCGTTTTTTCGTCCTGAGCGACAACTCAAACAAAGGAGCGTATTGTTATGGCAAGAGAACTGCCGAAGGTGTACGAGCCCCAGCAGGTGGAGCAGCGCATCTACAAAATGTGGGAAGATGGCGGCTATTTTAAGCCCCAGGGTAAGGAAGGGGCTAAGCCCTTCACCATCGTCATGCCGCCCCCCAATGTCACCGGCCAGCTGCACATGG
>CAYRYT010000018.1:0-20271 GCA_964428625.1 uncultured Oscillospiraceae bacterium
GAAGTCCAGCTGGATGCTGGACTTCCAACCAAAACTTATTGTAATAGGAGGTTTTGAAATGAAGAAAATGGTCACATTCCTGCTTGCCATGGGCATGGTTCTGTCCCTATCAGCCTGCGGGCAGGAAGGGAAGCCACCCGCTTCCACTACCGGCCGAAAGGATCCCGTCTCCACCACTGCCCCGGCAGAGATCCTTGATGATGATGTAATCAAGGAAAAGGCCCCGGTACTGGCGGTTTCCGGCGGTGAGATCCAGGGCTACTACTCAGACGACCAGACCGTCCGTGTCTACAAGGGAATCCCCTATGCCCAGGCGGAGCGGTTCTGTGCGCCCCAGGATACCACTTGGGAAGGCGTGCTAGATTGCACCGATTGGGGTCCAAGCTGCATCCAGGCGGAAGAAAGGCCCATCGCCGCCTACACAGCGGAATTTATGGGGTCCTGCAAAGAGTATTCCGAGAATTGCCTGCATCTGAATGTGTGGACAGGAAACGACGACGAAACCGGTAAACCGGTCATCGTCTACTTCCATGGCGGCGGCTATACAGCCGGTAATGCATCCTGCAAGGTCTACGAAGGAAAGGGCATCGCCCAGAAGGACTGTGTCTATGTCAGTGTCAACTTCCGCCTGGAATTGTTTGGCTTCTACGCCAGCGATGAGCTGGTGGCAGAAGATCCCACCGCTGCAGGTAATTACGCTGTCCTGGACTGGATCGCTTCTCTGAAATGGATCCAGGAAAACATCGAGAAGTTCGGTGGTGACCCCAACAATGTGACCATCATGGGCCAGTCCGCCGGTGCGGGCGCCGTAAATATGCTCACCATCTCCACCCTGGCCAAGGGTTTGTTCCATCGTGTTGTGTCCATGAGCCACAACAGCGCCGTCAGCGACCAGTTCCGCATCGGAACCCAGGCTGAGAAGGTCACCTCTTTCCAGGAGGCAATTGAGGCCTACGGGCTTCCCAATCTGACACTGGCAGAAATGCGCGCCATGTCCGACCAGGAGTTCTACGACACCTATCAAAAGATCTGGTTCGTGGATTACAGCCCTTGTGAGCCCTGCATCGACGGTATGGTTATCCCGGATACCTACGCCAATGTTATGGCCAGCGGCAATGCAAACGATGCGGATATTATGATCGGCACAACCTCCCATGA
Organism: uncultured Oscillospiraceae bacterium; assembly: GCA_964428625.1. Taxonomy (GTDB): domain Bacteria; phylum Bacillota; class Clostridia; order Oscillospirales; family Oscillospiraceae; genus Faecousia. The sequence continues at coordinate 1,159 of CAYRYT010000018.1, forward strand.
TCTGGGCGGTCTGGTGGAAGGTCTCACCGGAGAGCTGCAAATTGATGCCTGGACCGGCGAATCGGACCTGTTTGCCTACGCTCATGCCCTGGGCGGCTATGATGGAAAGGCTTACACCTACATCTTCACCCATGTGATGCCCGGAAAGAATACCAGAGATGGCGCCTTCCACACCTCTGATGTCCCCTACTTCCTGAATATCTTCACCAAACTGCGCCAGAACTACTGGACCGAAGCGGATTACGCCCTGGGTGACACCATGAGCGCGTATCTGGTGAATTTTGCCCGCACCGGCGATCCCAACGGAGAGGGCCTCGTCCCGTGGAATGCCAACGCCAGTGTCCTGGGCCAGGTGGACTATTCCTATCTGAATCTGGACACCACTTGCCAAATGAAGCAAATTCCCGAAACATCCGTAGCCCTCATCACCGCTCAGTACCACAGCCAAATCCAACAGATGGAAGCCCTGAGTCCGGCACAGCAGCCCGAACCCCAGCCTGCGGAGGCAGGCTGATTCCATTTTCAGTCATTTACACCGGTGTGGGGGAGTTGTGATGGGAACCTGCATCCGGTGGAATAATTAAGGAGGATTCACATGAAGAAAATGAAAACTGCCATTGCCCTGGCTTGTTTGCTGGCACTGGCCCTGTCCCTGGCTGCCTGTGGCGGTAGCACCGAAGCCTATGTGTTCGAAGCCGAACACGCACTGATCACCGACGGCACCGGCACCTGGGCGCCGGTCACGCAGGTTGGCATCGACATGAACACCGATAAGCCGGCCCGGGTGGATGGCATTTCCAACATCTCCGACGGCACAACCCTGACCTGGAAGATTACCGCCGACAAGGCCGGCAGCGCTACCATTACCCTGCGGGTGGGTTCCCATCTGCGGGAATGGGGCATTGACGATGCCCAGATCAACGCCATTGCAGATATTTCCCAGGCCCTGTCTCTAAGTGTCAACGGCGCCCCCGTTGCCATCACCGGTTCCGTCCCCGGAGGTCCCCAGACTGTCCCGGAGGATGCTGATGAAGGCGCGCTGGCCTACTTCATTGCGGACATTCCCGTGGAGATTCAGCTGAAAGCCGGCGAAAATGTAATCTCCTTCACTGCCCTTGGCACCTCCAACGACCATAATCTGTTCATGGACTCCCTGGCGGTGAAAACCGGCTCTACCCTGACATTCACCGAAACAGATAACAGCGACCGCGTCTGGGGTATGTAACCCCCTGCAGCGGCTCTGGCGGAGGTGCATCACAGCCCCCAATGGAGCCGCCCTTCCATCACTCCCAACCAAGAGGTATCCTCATGAAAAAAACTCATTACATTTCCGTTCTTTTGATTCTGATGGCAGCAGCCGTGATTCTCTCCGGCTGCATGGCACACTGGCCTACCAGCTATGTTTTCACCGGCCAGATCACCGGCGACACCGGTGCGGCAGATATGGAGCTGATGCTGAACGAAGATATGACTTTGTCCATGCAGGCTACCATTGCCGGAGAGGTATCCGGGAAGTGGGTCGGGACCTGGGTCCAGAATAAGGACGGCACGGTGATCGTCACCTTTGCCTCCCCGGACTCTGAAGACCTGAATCCCGCACCCAGCTATCCCATGACCCTCAACGCCGCCAGTCAGGCCGAGGGCGGCATGGCCGGTCTGAGCGTAACCTCCGTCCTCTCCAAGGACAAATGCAACGGCCTCACGGTAAAGGTCCATGTAGAGGTTGCCGACGGATTTCAGATGCCCTTTGAAGGTGTGCTGACCCAGCAAAAGGCCGACACATGAAGATCTGCCGCCATTTCCTCGCCCTGCTGGCAGCAGTGGCCCTTCTCAGCGGCTGCGGTGGGCAAGCTCCTACAATTACCACAGCTGCCCCGTCTGTCCCCACTACATCCCCCCAGCCCCAGCACCTTTTCTCAACCCAGGATTTCTCCAACCCAGCCTTGGAAGCCATTGCTGGGGAGATCTCCCATTCCACCCAGATCCCGGAGGCTTTTCTTGCCCCAAACAGCCCGGAAATCCGGGGGCGTATCGAATCCGTAACTTATCAAACCCGGACCTATGCCTACGAAACCTATTTTTCGGATATCCTTCAGGGCCGTGAGCTTCCGGTGGAAAAGACCATGTATGTCTACCTCCCCAGGGACTATGATCCCGAAACCCGGTATCCCGTTCTGTATCTGATTCACGGCGGTCATGAGGTTGCAGAATACTGGTTCTCTATGGAAACGGAAAAGGAGGATGACGGTCCCCCGGGGCAGGGAGCGATCCCCCGACTGCTGGATAACCTCATTGATCAGGGTGTGATTCAGCCCATGATCGTGGTCACCCCAGCCCTATATGTGGAGACGGAAGGCTATCATCCTTATCCCGAAGGGGATTTGGATCAGCGCCATCTCCAGGATCCTGAACCCAATGACCCGGAATCCGTCTGTTCCAACAAAGATACCCTCTGGACAGATTGTTTCGCCACCGAGCTGCGCCAGGATATCATCCCCACCATCGATGCCATCTATTCCACCTGTGCGGACCGGGAGCATCGGGGCATTGCCGGAACCTCTATGGGCGGCATGACTGCCATCCGGGCAGGTCTGTGGCAGTGCAACGATCTGTTCGCCTGGTACGCTCCCATGTCCTCCGGCGTCACCGCCCAGACCCAAAAATCCGAAATTCTGCGTCAGACTGAGGCCCTGTGGGCAGGCATGGGTGCTTCCGGCACCCTTCAGCCAATCTCCATGCTGCTGAACTTCAACGGCACAAAGGACCTGTCCCGCGGCTTCCACCTGTCCTGCATGGAGCATCTGGTTCAATGCAGCGACGGTTCCTTGGTAAATGGGGAAAATTACGCATTTTTCCTCATTGATCCCCTGGAACACAATTTTGATGCCTGGCGCTATACCCTTTATCTCACCTTGCAGGTATTCTTTCAATCCTGAGAACAGGAGTCTGATATGACACATACGACCAAATCTTTGGCGGCTCTGGCCCTTGCCGGACTGCTCCTGACGGGTTGCGGTGCCCAAACCCAAAGCGCCACCACGGTATCGCCCATCTCCACCCCGCCCGCCACCACTTCCCCGGCGGTAAGCTACGAAGCCGTCACCCCGGAAACCTACGTCAATCCCCATCTTCAGAAAATTGCCGATCTCATCGCTCAATCCCAGGAAGTTCCCACCCAGTATACAGCCCCGACAGATCCCAGTATCCGTGGAACGGTGGAAACCGTTACCTACCAGACCCGGGCCTATGCCTATGAGGCATATTTTGCCGATGCGCTGGACGGCAGGGAGCTACCCGTGGAAAAGACCATGTATGTCTACCTCCCCAAAGGCTACAGTGAGGAGCAATCTTACCCAACATTGTACCTGGTCCATGGCGGCTCCGAAGTTGTGGAATACTGGTTCTCCATGGAAAGCGAAACACAGGCCAACGGCCCTGTAGGAGAAGGTTTCCTGGTGCGGCTGCTGGATAACCTCATCGATCAGGGTGTAATCCAGCCCATGATTGTGGTATCCCCCGGTCTTTATGTAGAGACGGAAGGGTATCACGCCTATGACACCGGTGGTTTGAACCGCCGTTACCCGGAGAGTACCGAGAAAAACGATCCTGCCACTGTCTGCTCCTCCATTGACACCGCCTGGACGGACAACTTTGCCCAGGAGCTGCGCAACGACATTATCCCCCTGATCGACAGCCGGTATTCCACTCAGGCTAACCGTACACACCGGGGCATTGGCGGCACTTCCATGGGCTCCATGACCACAATTCGCTCCGGGTTGTGGCAGTGCAACGACCTGTTTGCATGGTACGCTCCCATGTCCTCCGGTGTCACCGCTTCCCGTAGCAGCCAGGAGGTCTGCCACCAGACAGAAACGATCTGGAAGGATCTGACAGCCGACGGAAGCGATCCGGATATTGCCATGCTGCTGAATTTCAACGGCAGTGAGGATATGGCCCACGACCCCCATGTTGTGTGCATGAATCACCTGCTAGAATACAGTCAGGGCGGTCTGGTGAACGGAAGTAATTACGCTTTCTTTGACATGGCAGGATTCGACCATAATTTCAACGCGTGGCGTTACGACCTGTACCTGATTCTTCAGGTATTTTTTCAGAACCAGTAAAGGAGATACGAAATGAACAAACAACTATCCATGCGTCTGTCCCGGATACTGGCAGTGGTGCTGATCTTTGTGTTCGTCCTTTCCCTCGTGGCAACCCAAGCTCTGCACACTTATGATGTTTATGTCAATCAGTTTCTGGGCATTCAAACCAGCTATTCCGAAGGCGGTGAGCCGGGCGAAGTGTTCTTCCCCACGGCCTATGCTTCTTCCGAGGAACAGTTCCAGGCGAAATCCGCTCTGGTTCGCCAGATCGTTGCGGAAGGTACCGTTTTGCTGAAGAACGAAAACAGCGCTTTGCCCATTTCCCAAGGTAAGGTCGCCGTGTACTTCCCGGATATCACCCCCGGCTATACCCCGGAGGTCGGCGGTGGCGTTTTCTTCGCTGTGGACGGGCAAGACATCAACAACGGTGAGGAAAGCTTCGTCTATGCCACCAACCACCCCGGCGCTTCCTATAAGGATAACACCAGCAGCTTCACTGGTGCCTATACGACTGAAACCTCCACCAGCCTGACGGAAGCCCTGGCCTTCCATGGTCTGGATGTAACCACCGTCCTGGTCCCCTCCGAGGGAACGGTATCCCCCGCATCCGGTTGCGATACCGCCTTTGTGGTTTTCGGTCGGGTTGCCGGTGAGCGGGCGGATCTTGATTACGAGGCCCAAGTCCTGGCACTGGATGCCCGGGAGCTGAAGACCCTCCAGCTGGCCAAGGACAGCGGTGCCCGGCATATTGTGGTCATCCTCAGCGGCGATCATGTCATCGAATGTGCCCAGCTGGCCAGCGATCCCCAAATTGACGCCATCGTCAAGGTTGGCAATGTGGGCTACCGCGGTGCCTACGGCCTGGCGGATGTGATCACCGGCAAGCTGTCCCCCTCCGGCAAACTTGTGGACACCTATGCCGCCAAGGTGGATTCCGCACCTGCCAATGTCAACTTCGGCAATTATCTGTGGACAAACGCCAACGCCATCACCACCAGTGAGTCCGACGCCTATGTCGCCAATCTGGAAGGCATCTATGTGGACTACAAATATTACGAGACCCGTTATGAAGATCTGGTTCTTGGCCGATACAACGCCGATTCCTCCGCCGGCGTGGTCGCCAGCAAAGGCAGCTGGAGCTATGCCGATGAAGTGGTCTATCCCTTTGGCTATGGCCTGAGCTATACCACTTTCTCCCAGGATCTGGTGGGTGAGCCCGTCTTCAACTCCCAGTCCCAGACCGCTACTGTCACCGTAAAGGTCACCAATACCGGCACCGTCGCCGGTAAGGAAGTTGTTACCGTCTACGGTCAGGCCCCCTACACCCAGTACGATATTGACAATAAGGTTGAAAAAGCGGCTGTACAACTCCTGGGCTTCACCAAAACCGATGTTCTCCAGCCTGGAGAGAGTACCGAAGTCACCGTGGAAGTCCATATGCAGTGGCTCGCCTCTTTTGACTATGTCGGTGCCAAAACCTACATTATGGATGCCGGAGATTATTACTTCGCACTGGGCAACGGAGCCCATGAGGCGCTGAATAATATTCTGGCAGCCAAGAACCTGACCGATGAGCAGGCTGCCCGGATAATCGGCACCGGTGATGCCAGCAAGACCTTCCACTGGGTCCAGGATGCCCTGGATACCGAAACCTATTCCACTTCCGTCTACAGCGGCGGCACCGTGGACATCACCACCCGCTTCCAGGATGTTGACATCAACTACTGGTATGGTACCGACGAGAATTCCACCCCTTACACCTATCTGTCCCGCAGTGATTGGCAGGGTACCTATCCCCAGGAGCTGGTACTGATGGCAACCCAGGAGATGCTGGACTATATGCTGTCCGAATACCTGGTTCTTCAATCCCAGGTGCTGATGGCCCTGTGTATTGCCCACGATTTTGACCATCGGAGCCGAAGGATCACCCTCCCCGACTCCCTGGTCTACTGGTTCTGCTGTGCCGGAATCGTGACGCTCCTGGGTGTTCTGGACTATCAGGCGCAGACCTATCTCATCTCCCTGATTCGCCTGATCCTGGTGTGGGTGTTTTCCTTGGGCTGGCAATTTCTGTTCTTCCGGGCCAAACTCAGTAGCCGGTTTTTCACCTTTTTCTACGCTACGATCATCCTCCTGTCCGGAATTTCCTTTTGTAATATTGTGGACAGCAGCTGCGTTCGCTTCGGCTTCGGTATTCTTCCCTGGCTGCGCAGCCGGGATAGCCAGCTTGTATACTGTATCCTTATCGCCCTGCGGAAGCTGCTGGTATACACCATCATTTGGGCAGCGGAACTGTTGTGCCTGCGCCACCATCTTGGGCGAAAATGGAGCATGATCCTCAACCGTACCGTTTTACTTCTGTATGGTTTCCTCGCTTTGTTGACCTGCGGCCTGTTCCTGGTTGAATTCAAAGGTCCCGTGATGGATCTGGGCGCCCATCAGAATTACCTGTACTACCTGACGATCTTCTGTTGTGAGCTGGGTTTCAGTATTCTGGCTCTGATCATCATTATTGTCCTGGAGAAGATGAATCGGGAAGCTCAGCTCCGGGCCGAAATTGAAGCTGATCTGAAACTGACACAAAAGCTCTGGCAGCTGGATCAAAGGCAATATGAATTTATCCGGGACAATGTGGAGCTGATCAACCGCAAATGCCACGATATGCGCCACTACCTGAACCTGGGCGTCACCAATTCCCCTGCTGTCCAGGCCGAAATGCAGGATCTTTCAGATACCATCACCAAATACGACAGTGTTATCCACACCGGAAATCCGGTCTGTGATATTACCCTGTCCGACAAAAGTATGGAGTGTATGCGCAAAGGCATCGACTTCATCTGCGTGGTGGATGGTGCCGCCCTGAGCTTTGTAGACGAGGTATCCCTTTATTCTCTCCTGGGGAATGCCCTGGAAAACGCAATTGAGCATGTCCAGCGATTCCCCGATCCGGAGCAGCGGCTGATTACTCTGAATGTATCCCGAAACGGGTTCATGGTCGTTATCCGTGTAGAAAATATGCTCTGTGACACTGTTCAGATGGCCGACGGTCTGCCGGTAAGTCAAAAGGGCGACCCAAACTACCACGGTTTCGGCATAAAAAGTATGCGTTCCATTGCAGAAAAATACGGCGGTTGGCTGGAAGTCATTACCCAAAACGGTTTTTTCCAACTTTTGATCGTCCTGCCGGATCCCCGTGATTCTTAAAAATGCCCTCCATCCCGGTTACGGATGGAGGGCATTTTCTATTGATCCGGTTCCGGCCAGAGGCCGTCGGCAGTCATCTGCGTCCGCAGATCCCGGATCCATTTCCCGGTGTTGCGCTGGGCCACATGGGAGAGCAAGTGATAATTGGTGTCAAAAAAATCCTCGCTGCGGTACAGATAGTCCCGCTGACGGCTGATCCAGGTCACATTCTCCAGCTCCTGCAAATATCGGGCCAGGGTCTGCTCCAGATCATCCACTGTCCCCTGCTGGTTCTGGGGAATCTCGTCCAGATTGATGCAGGCCGCCCCCACATAAACCCGAACCCCCCGGTCGGTGATGCGCCGATAGTAGTCCCCAAGGCGTTCCAGATTCTCCCGGCTCAGCCGCCGGGGATCCAGATCTACCCCATCCAGCAGCTCCGCCTCCCCTTCCAGGCGCTGGAAGGGAATGGAGCCCGTCTGCCCGTCGAAGTAGATCCGCCCCGCCTCGTCCCGGTAGCTCTCGTCATAGTCTCCGGTCTGCCCCTTCCGGGAGCGCCACAACTGGTAGGAGTCCAGCAGCCCCGGGAAATCCCGCAGATCCACTGCCTCCAGCAGATCATAGTTGTATTCCAGGCCGCACCAGAGCTTCCGGTCGTTCTCCCCGAAGCCTACCTGGGCCATAAGCTGGGTATCGCTGCTCAGCTCCGGGGTGTGGAAGAAAATATCCCCCGGTTCCAGGTAGGCGGTGATGATCTGCATTTGCACCGCCGAATTGATCACGCCGTTGATGGCCGTATTGATGACCCGATATTCCCCTGCCAGAGCCTCCTGGAGGAGACTGCCCTCCAGATTGTACCACATGGAGCAGCCGCCGTAGCAGACCATCTTCCGCTGGCCCCGGCTGAGGATCAGCAGATCCAGCTTATCCGCCAGAACACTCTCCCGGCGGTAGTGACTGCCGAAGGGCGGCTGCTGGGCATTGATATGTAAGGTTCGCAGCCCGTCACAGCCCTGGAAGGCATCGGAGGGAAGGTACTGGATATTGTCGAAAAAGGTCAGTTCCGTCAGAGCACAGTCCCGGAACGCTCCCGCCTCCACCGTTTCCATGGTCTTGGGCAGAACGATACGGGCCGCCTCCGCACCCCGGAAAGCCCCAGGGGCAATTTCCGTCACCGCCACACCCCCGATCTCCTCCGGGATCACCACCAGCTCCGCCCCACCGGTATAAGCCAGGATACGGCCTCCGTCCATTTGGAAATCCGCCCCCGGCGACCAGGGGAGCCACTGGGCATAGAGGCTCAGCTCCCCGGACTCCGGCAGGGTGATCCGGCTGCCCAAACCCACGGAGGTCCCGGAGCCGTCGGGCTGGGTGTTCCAGCGGATCAGGGTGTACCCCGGCCGGGAAAAGAGGGCCGGTGCGGTATTGGGCCGCAGGTGGAATTCCAGATTCCGGGGCACCGCCACCGCCTCCCCTTCCCCGCCGTTGGGATAAAATGTCAGCTCACGCACCTGCCGACTCACCGCCAGATCGATGCAGCCGGGATAGCGCACCTGCTCCAACTCCAGCACATAGCCGCCCCCGGAGCGGGTGATGGTATAGGCCCCGGCATAGTCCACCCCCGTCAGGGTATAGCCCTCCTCCAGGGTAATGTAGAACGCGGCATTGTCTCCGCTGGCAATGCGCTGGCTGCTTTCCTCCACCACGGCCCCCTGGGTCCGGCGCAAGGTCACCAGAATATCCTTGGAGGCTTCCCCGTCGCCGCAACCCCCAAGAAGCGCCGCCATCAGAACCAGGCACAGCAGGATCTTCACCCCATCGCCTCCTTTCCCCTTTCTTACAGAATCAGGGAATTGGCTCCCTGCATCAGCTCCAGGTACTGGTTCCGGATCTCCTGAACCCGGCGGCGGGACAGAGGGATCCGCTCCCCATTGGTAAGCACTGCCTCTCCATCTTCCAGCCGACGGATGAACCGGTAATTCACCAGATACCCCTTGTGGATCCGGAGGAATCCGGAGGGTGCCAGACTTTCCTCCAGATCCTGCATGGACTGGTGCACAGGCACCGTATCGCTGCGGTTGGCGGCGTGGAGCTGCTGGGTCTTGCCGCAGCTTTCCAGGTAAAGCACCGTGTCCAGGGGCAGGGTGTAGGTGGCATCCTTATTCTGGATTACCAGCTTTTTCGCCTCCTCTTTAGGCCGGTTTTTCAGCCAAAGATCCACGATCTCCGTCACATCCTCCAAAAACCGGCGCTTGCGCACAAAGCCCCCGGGATTGGTACGCAGAGCCTCGAACACCTTATCCTCCCGGCTGGAAATGAAAATGATATCCGTCGAGCAGTTGCCCGCCCGCAATTGCTTGGCGAAGGTGATCCCATCCATCCCCGGCATATCGATGTCCAGGAAAATCAGGTCATAGTTGCGCTCCTTCATCCGCATCTCCAGCTCCAATGCCCGGCGGAACACATCCACCATAGCGGTGATGCCGTGGTTTTGGAAGGCACCGGTGACGGACGCGGAGACAATTCCCAGAACGGAAACATCGTCATCACAAATGGCCAGATTGATTTTCTTCATGGCTTTCCTCCTGTTCCAGGCACAGCATGACATCCGCAAGAAAGCGCCCCTGGCGCATATCGAATTTCACACTGCCCCGGTATTTCTTCACCAGATCCCGGATGATCCGGGTGCCGTAGCCGTGGGTTCTGCGGTCCTTTTTGGTGGTGGTCAGGCTCAGCCGCCGCTGGGCGGGGATAGCACTGTCCACGGGGTTATCCACATGGATAAAGAGGTAGTCCTGCTGGGGCCAGATCCGCACCACCACCGTCGGCCCTTCTTCCCCGCTGGCTGCCGCCGCTTCCAGGGCGTTTTCCAGGAGATTGGACAGCAGGCTGCAAAATTCCGTCTCCCGGAAGGGGATATCCGGTGGTGCCACGATCTGATAATCCAGGCGGATGCCCATGGAATTGGCTTGGCGGATGGCGTGATTCATCACCGCGTTGATCACCTGGTTCCCGCATTCCACAAAGCGGAAGATCTCCTCCGCCTCTCCGCAGACGGTGGCAGCGTATTCCTTCAGCTTCTGATACTCCCCTGCCTCGGCCATGAGCTTGATGTAATTCATGTGGTTTTGCAGCTCGTGGCGAAGCTGGTGGATCTCCTCGTAATTCTCCCGGGAGAATTGGAGCAGCTCCTCGTCCAGGGTCTGCTTGTGGGACAGGGCCAGCAGCTCCAGATTCCGGTCATACTCCCGGCTGACGGTGTAGAACATAAAATAGCCCAGCAGGGTAATCGTCAGGAAACACACCGCCACGGTGACATTATACCCCCGCTCCGGCTGGAAATAGCTGCTGCTCAACTGCCAGATAACGCCAATGGCGGCGATGGCTCCCAGAAGCACACAGGGAAACCGGGGCACAAAAGTGAGCTTTTCCGTGGAGTAGCGCTTGAGGAAGGCCAGCACCACACTACACAGGAGGATCACCACCACCCAGGTAAAATGCTCCGCCCAGACATAGCTGGCATCGATCTCCTCAAAGAGTTTTCCCAACGGCTCAGAAATGGGAATGATATGCAAAAAGCAGGAGAAAAAGACAAAACTGCGGGTCATCTTGGTGATATTCCGGAGCTTGCTGGCAAACAGGGCATAGACCAGCAGTTGCACGGCAGCGCAGCCCCGGTCGATCATCACGCTCTGGCCAAAAATCCGGTAGCCGGTGCCGCAGATCACGATCCCCAGCAGCCACAGCCCCACCACATCCAGGAAGGTGCGGCCCAGGCCCCTGCCCAGGAGTTTTTCCTGCTGGCGCAGGAGCAGCACCACCGCCAGGGCATAAAATACATTGGTCACCACATACCCCGGCCCCATCTGCCGGAGTACATAGTATTGGTAGAAATAGTCGATCATTGGCGTTTTCCCCCTTTTTCTCTATTATATCCCATATTTTCTCTCCCGGCAAGGGGTTTCCCATAACAGCCGCTAACCTCCATACGCAAAGCGCGTATGGAGGCAGGTTCATTCTGCTTCATGACCAAGAGGAGAAGAAAGAGGAAAAAGTGGAGAAGAAATCACAAAGCAGAGGCAATTATCCCAGATATCGTCCCACCTGGCAGGGATTCTTCCTGGATCCCTCCCAGCTGGGGCTTGGGTGCCCCCGCCCGCCAAGGCGGGGGTACCCTGGGTAAACATGCGATGAATTACGAACCTCCGGGGCCGCCGGGGAATCCGGAGCCCTTGTTCTCCGTGATCTGGGCCGTGACAGCCTCCGTGGGGACCGTGTAGCCGTCGATGGGGTTGATGGTCACGCTGACCTGGTACACATCCTCAACGGTCAGGCTCTCCGCTCCCAGATCCGCCGCCGTGAGGCGGATGGTCTCGGCGGTAGCCTTGTCATTGGTGTAGACCACCTTGCCGCTTTCGTCGGTGATGGTGACGGTAAACTGCTTGGCGATGTCATCGCCGGGGGTCACGGTGATCTCGGCGGTGACGGTGGGATTCTCATCCGTGCCGGTGTTGAAGCTGGCCTTCAGGGAAACATTGGCAATCAGGCTGGAAGATCCGGTGATCCGGGCCTCGGACGAAGTATGGCCGCTGCCGGAGGCCACCACATAGATGGCGTAGTCGCCGGCCAGCAGGGTCTGGCCCTGGATGGTACCGGTGTAGCCGGTGCCGGAGCCGGCCTCGATCTTGTCGGACTGGAAGCTGGCGGAGTTACTCTCCTCCCCATCGATCACGGGGAACACACGGATGTAGTAGTAATCCGCGCCCTCCACGCCGGTGAAGCTGTATTCCAGGGTCTCACAGTTGAAGGTCAGGTCCGTGGCCTGGGCCAGGGAGGTCAGGTCGCCCTCGTTGACCTTCACTTCCTCGGGGCTGTTGGCCACAACGATGTAGCCGTTTTCATTGAGCTTACCGGAGTCAATGGTCTGCTTGCCGCTGTCGCAGCCGGCAATCAGGCTCAGTCCCAGAACGGCACACAAACTCAGTGCCAGAAACTTTTTACTTGCTTTCATTGGTTTTCCTCCATTTTTCAAATTTTGGAACGGTTTCAGATCAGCATCAGCACCGCCAGTGCCGCCATAACCAGGCCCTGGACCACATTCCGGGCCGTGAGTTCCCGACGCTGGGGACCGGCAGCCTTGCAGATCAGATGGGCAAAACATCCCAGGGCCACGCCCAGGGCGATGTTGCCCAGCATAGCCGTGACCGCAATGGTCCCGGCAAAGGGGATCCAGTCGGCTGTGTCATCCAGGTCCACGCCACGGATGCCCTTGAGCATCCCCGCACCCACCAGGGCCATGATCAGATCAGCAAAGACGAAGGTATCCTGGACATAGGCGGCCAGTTTGATCTCCGTATCCTCGATCCACATACCCACACCGTTGGTGCCGGTGGCAAAGAACAGGATAAACACCCAACTGAAAATCGCAATGAGATAGCCGATGCCGGCGGACAGGGAGGCAAGCCCCGTGCGGCCCCGGTCATTGGTGGCCACAGCGGACTGGGCACCGATGGAAGTAGGCGCCGCCCCCAGGATGGGTGCCGCCACATTCAGAACAGCCCCCACCGCCAGGGCCTTGCCCTGGGCCTTCTCATAGTCGGGATCCCGATCCAGCTCTCCCACCACAGCCGCAGCCTTGGTGTTGCCCAGGTTGGTATACAGACCCAGGAGCAGGAAATTGGCAATCCCGCTGACGAAGAGCATGACCACAGAGCCGGTATAGCCGGAGAAGTCGAAGCCGGCGGTAAAGAGCTCCCCGATTTTCAGGTTGCTGATGGCGTGGGCCAGGTTATAGGGCTGGGCACCGTCGGTGGCGAACACCAGGTTCAGCCGCTGATAGACGATGACGCCCGCCGTCTGGCCGCCGAAGAACTGATCCATAAAGAACAGGATGCCGCCCACCCACATCATGCCGATAAGGATACCGAAGGTGGCAATGGCGCTCTTGCTCCGGTGGAAGGCACGGAACACCAGGAAGATCACGGTAGCCCCCACCATGAGCCAGAAATAGTAGCTGTCCAGAATGCCCAGGCTGGAGCCATGGGTCAGCCCGCCGGCCGCATCCACCAGACCCGCATTCTTCACGGCCATGGAGATGACATACAGGCCGGTGCCCACGGCCATGGCCTGCTTCACCGGAGCGGGAATGCTGTCCACCAGGAGCTTTTTCGCCGGGGTCAGCACCACCGCCAGGTAGACCAGGGCCGCCACGAAGGTGACCGCCAGCAGATTGGCGTAGGTCAGGCCGTTTTCCGCGCCCAGCATGGAGATCATCACGGTGGCCAGACCCATATTGGCGCTTTGGATCAGGGGCAGGTTGGTGACCAGGCCCAGGATCACGGTACCGGCGAAGGCGATCAGGGCCGTTGCCAGATAGGCACCGGCGTAGGTGCCATAGGCCTGGCCGATGATCTGGGTGTTCATGATCAGCGCGCAGACGCTGATAAAAAAGGCACCCAGACCTGCGCCGATCTCAGAGCCCATCGAGGAGCCCCGCTGCGTAAAGTGAAACACCTTGTCCAGCGCCCGGCTCAAGCCGGACTGCTTCTTCTGTTCGATCACAATGGTGTTTTCCTTGATTTCATTTTCCATATGCTTTCACTCCCCGAGGGTATTCCGGGGCAGCAGGGCCGCTGCCCCGGCGTGGTATTTCTTACTTGGTTTCCTTCTTCTTGGTGTAGGGCAGGACGAAGCAGACAACTGCTGTGGCGGCCATGGCACTGATGAGCACCACATTGCCGATGGTCCACAGGGTCTTCCAGCTGTCGTCGGTGGTAATGGTCACCGATGCGGCATCCGTGCCGCCGGTGTGGCAGAACTGGTAGAGCATATGCTTGGCAGCCTGGCGCAGGAGGTAACGGCCGTAGTTGGTAGCGGAGGCATTGCCCTCGTACTCATAGTAAGCCGAAACCGCGGAGCCGCCCAGCTGGCCTTCCACGCCGCCGAACAGGCCGGCACCTGGGGTCATAACCCAGGCATAGGGGCCGACACCGTCGGTGATGATCATGCCGTTGAAGTCCCACTCGCCTCGGAGGATATTCTTATACAGGCCCTGGTGGAACATGGAGATGCCGTCACGGTTCAGGGAGCCCATGATGCCCAGTGCGCCCTCGCCCCGGACCTTGGTGGCCGTATCGGTTTCCTCGTCGTAGACATAGGTGTACTTGACGGCAATTTCGTAATCCTTCAGATAGATTTCCCGGGCGGACTGCTCGGAGAACCAGGTAATGTTGCCGTCACGGTTGGTATCGTTGTCGTTCATGGCCATGTGCTTGATGAACACGGAGATACCCTGGCTCTGGAGGCCCGCCACATTGGCCGCGCCGATGGTACCGCCGATGTAGCCATCCTCGGAGTAATACTCGAAGTTACGGCCGCCGAAGGGGGTACGGTGAGTGTTCATAGCGGGGGCATAAGCACCGGTCAGACCATTCTTGATGGACTGATGGGCATAGACCTGACCCATCTTATAGATCAGGGTGGGATTCCAGGTGGAGGCGTTCACCACTGCGGAGCTGAACCAGGTGTTGGTACCATAGCTGCTGTTGCCGTTGCCGGATTCGCCAGGGCCGTCCACCACGCTGGTGCGCTCCTTGTTCACGGATTCCACAGCGGGGGTCTGCCAGCCCATGCTGCCGGCACAGGTGATGTACTCGTCGATGGACAGCTGATCCAGCAGGTAGGCCCAGATCTCGTTGTCATAGCCAACTTCCTTCAGAATGGGGCAGTTGACATCCAGGCGCATGGCGGTCTCCTGGGTGGTCAGCTGGTAGTTGCCGTTCTCGTCCTTCAGTGCGTCGCCGTTTTCGTCCACGACCACATAGTAGACCTTGTTGTTGTCAATTTCGTGAGTCTCGTAGACATCGTCAAAGAGGTAGCGCTCGTCGTTCTGCATCAGGCCTTCCCAGGTGGGTTCATCGGAATATGCCAGATAGCTGGCGCCGCCCACATACTTCTTCACAGTCTTGGTGACCTTCACGCCATTCTCATAGGTCTCGTAGGTATAGTCCACACTGCTCAGAGCGGGGCAGCCCAGGGCATTCACCGCATCCTGCTTCAGCATCTCGGTCTTGCAGTTGGACTCGTGCTGCATGATGACCTCCATACCGCCAGCAAAGTCGGAGCGGTTCAGGTAGCCATCAAGCATATTGCCGTCACCGGCATCCACATCGCTCATGGAGACCAGGGCGATGTTCTCATCGGAGCTGCGGGCGCCCACGCCGGACGCATTGTAATAATAGGAGGCATCCAGCGTCTTGGTCACGGGGTCGCAGGCATCGGTATGGGCATTCTCACCGATGTGGAAGATGTACTCGCCCTTCTCCAGCACATAGCAGCCATGGCCGTAGGTGTCGAAGGAGGTCAGATCGTCGGTATCAAACTCGATGGTGACCGTCTCAGACTGGCCGGGCTGGATCAGGCCGGTCTTCTGATAGCCAATGAGGACCTTGTGGGCCTTCTGCAGGCCAGTGCCCTGAATGCCGCAGGTCTCGTCGGTGTTGTAGGGAGCAGTCATGTACAGCTGCACCACCTGCTTACCGGCCACGCTGCCGGTGTTGGTCACGGTGACGGAGATGGTGTTGGTGCCATGGGCCTTCAGATCCACCTGAGAAGCGCTGACCTTCTGCTCGAAGGTGGTGTAGCTCAGGCCGTAGCCGAAGGGGTACTGGACGACCTGGTCATAGCCCTGGGCCTTGCCGTTCTTCCACTGGTGATTGGTGAAGAATTCGCTGTCGAAGAAGCCCTCAGCATCAGCGGTCTCGTAGAAGCGGTAGCCCACATAGATGCCTTCCTCGTACTGGTAGTAGCCGAAGTTGGCGGTGCTGCCAGTGGCGTTCTTCACATCGGCCACATTGGTGTACTTGTTGTCGTCGTTGTTATAGAAAGCGGGCATGGTGGACATATCGTAGGCATAGGTATCCACCAGCTTGCCGGAGGGGTTCACATCGCCCACCAGAACCTTGGCAACGCCCACCAGACCGGCTTCGCCGGGATGGCCGATCCACAGGCAGGCATCCACGCCGTATTCCTCCTGTTCGATCTCACCCAGCTCGATGACGGCGGAGGAGTTGATCAGCACGATGGTCTTGTCGAAGTTCTCGTTGCAGAACTTCAGCAGATCCTTCTCGTCCTGGCTCAGCTGCAGGTAGGTGGTGCCGGTAGAGGGCGTGCCGTCGCCGTCATAGTCCATGACAGGGGAAGCACCCTCCGCACCGGAACGACCGAAGGTGACAATGACCACATCGTCATAGCCCTCTGCCATGAACTGATCCTTGTCCCGCTCGTAGACTTCCCGGGCGAATTCGCAGATCTGCTTGAAGCCGCCCCAGTCGCCGTTGCCGTAATTATCCTTGTTTTCCTTGTATTCGGAGCCTTTGAAGGTGACGATCTCGCCGGCACCGTTGTGGCCATAGAATTCCTCGGTGGTATCCACATTTCGGTCACCGCCCACGGCCTTCTCCAGCCAGGCCCATGCCTTCTCGTTGACATCCAGGTACTTTTCGGTGCTGGTGCCATCGCCCTCGGTTTTAGAGCCGTCAAAGGCTTCCTTCATGGTGTAGGTATACTCGTCGTACTTACCGCCGGCGGAACCGGTGCCGCCATTGATATAGTTGTAGGACTGGCCACCCAGGATGGTGACCTTGCTGCCCTTCTCCAGGGGCAGGGTATTGTTTTCATTGCGCAGCAGGACGGTGCCTTCCGCCAGGATGTCGGTGACGATCTCCCGGCCCTCTGCCAGCAGATACATCTCATCCAGGTTCAGCTCGCCCTGGTCCACGGAGACAGAGCCCGTGGATCCGACATAGCCTGCCAGGGTGTCGCCGAAGGTATTCAGCAGCACATTCATCAGCAGGGTGACCACCAGCAGTACCGCGATTACAGCAATGCCCGGAATCAGTCGCTTGTTTCTTCTCATGTTCTTCGCTCCTTTTCTTAATATGCCTGGGGTAAACTTGGGGAATTTGACGATTTTCCTCCTTTCTCAGGCCCCGGCGGGCCCGATATCCATTTCAACTATACCGAATCCCACCCTCCGTCTCAAGGAAAGGGGGCAAAATGGGTCGTCAAAAGCAACAAATCGCCCCAGCGTCAGAACAAGTGGTCTGTGAAATTCCACAAACGGCTCAGGCCTCCCAGGCCGCCCGAAAAAAAGTTCCCCAGCGGGAAAAATAATCCTTGACAATCCCTCAAAAATGGAGTATGATACCAGCAGTTAGCAACCGCTAACTGATTTCAAGTCCGTTGGTTAGCTGTCGCTAACTATTGTTCAGGAGGGATCCCCATGTCCGAGGAAATGCTGGTTCGCAATTGTGCCCCCACCCTGGCCGGTATCAAAACCGCCAGTCTGTTCACCTGTGCCTGCCGGGACCGGGATGCCACCCTGGAGGACATCCGGGCCATCAACCGCCGCCTGTGGGGCAAGGGCCTGCGGCTGATCCCCCTGCGCTTCTCCCAGGAGAAGGTGCTGCTCTATCTCTATCGTCCCAGCCTGCTCCAGGCGGATATCTCCGACAGCCGGGCAGCGGCGCTGCTGGCCCAGCGGGGCTATGATCCCGCCAGCTGCGGCCGATGTCTGAGCAGGCTGCGCCACCGTCTGGATCAGGAGCCGGAATTTCCCCACGAAATCGGCCTCTTCCTGGGCTATCCCCCGGAGGATGTGGCGGGCTTCATCGACAACAAAGCCCAGGGCTGCAAATGCGTGGGCTGCTGGAAAGTCTATGGGGACGAGGCGGCCGCCCGGAAAAAGTTCGCCCTGTACAAAAAATGCACCCGGGTCTATCAGGACCGGTGGGCCAAGGGCACCGATATTGAACGGCTGACCGTAGCCGGTTGATATACCATAAACATTGGAAAGGTTTGATTCTTATGCGTAAAATTGCTGTTGTATACTGGAGTGGCACCGGAAACACCGAGACCATGGCCGATGCCGTTGCGGAGGGCATCCGCAACGCCGGCGGTGATGCCACCGTTCTCACCGCCGGGGAATTCTCCGGCGACCGCCTGGCCGAGTTTGATGCCGTTGCCTTTGGCTGCCCCGCCATGGGTGCCGAAGTTCTGGAGGAGGACGAATTCGAGCCCATGTTCACCGGCTGCAGCGGAAAGCTCACCGGCAAGCCCATCGCCCTGTTCGGCTCCTACGGCTGGGGCGACGGGGAATGGATGCGCACCTGGGAGGATGACTGCCGGAACCAGGGCGCGGAGCTGGTCTGTCCCAGCGTCATCTGCCAGGAAGCCCCCGATGACGAGGCCCTGGAAAGCTGCCGCCGCCTGGGCGCTGCCCTGATCTGATTTCCTTTGTGGATTATCTCCTAATATATAATGATTGCTGGGGTGCCGTGGCGGACTGGTTCTGCCACGGCATTCCTGCTCCCCGGCGGTACAAAAAAATTCAAAATTCCCTATTGACAAACCAACCGGGGTATGATAGAATTTCCAAGTAATGAAGAAGGCTGATCATCCGCCTCACCGCCAGCTCATGCGAAACGGTCTTATTTCCCACTTTCCCCTCACCGGGTTTCTGTGCGATTTATGCGGATGCTGTCAGCATCCGCTTTTATTTATTTGGAGGTGCTTATCATCGCAAAGCTAGATCATCAGCTCAACGAGGAGATCCGCGACAAGGAACTCCGTGTCATCGGCCCCGATGGTGCTCAGCTGGGTATCATGTCCGCGGCTCAGGCCAACGCATTGGCCGAGGAGCAGGAGCTGGACCTGGTGAAGATCTCTCCCAACGCCGTCCCCCCTGTGTGCAAAATCATGGACTATTCCAAATTCTGCTACGACCAGAAGAAGCGGGAAAAGGATGCCAAGAAGAACCAGCGGG
>CAYRYT010000019.1:0-19962 GCA_964428625.1 uncultured Oscillospiraceae bacterium
ACCCGCGGCCTCATGGACCCGAACCATGCGCGATACCAAACTTCGCCACACCCCGAAAGCCTTACCATTATAATGAAAAACTTTCCCTTTGTCAAGTGTTGTCCGGGTATTTCTGCCGGAAAGATGGATGTTCCTCCCATTTTCGGGGATCCTAGTGGTTGAAACGAGGTGAGTCCATGGAAAAAGCCTCCCCAGCCCCGGAGTCCGACCCGCTTTCCATCCCAGAAATGCAGGAACCGGAGCCCTTGGATGCGGAGACCCAGCGAAGGAAAGCCGCTGCTCTGGTCAAAACCAGCGCCGCGGCGGGAAAACCCGATGTCCAGCCCCTGGCGGACCTGGCCCTTCCCTTCATCCCGCCGCCATCCCCGTGAGGAAAACCGCCCCCTGCCGAGGCAGGGGGCGGCCATTTCGTCTTTCTACCGTGTGGGCCACAGTGGAGGGATCTTAGTTGGCCAGCTTCACGAACTCGTCGTAAACATGCTGGACCTGGGTGCCGATGATGATCTGAACACCGTTCTTGCTGGGGCGCAGGACGCCGGCGCAGCCGGATGCCTTGATCTTCTTCTCATCCACAGCCAGACGATCCTTCACCTCGATACGCAGACGGGTGATGCAGTGGTCGATGGTGTCAATGTTCTCCTTGCCGCCCAGACCTTCCAGGATCACCTGAGCCATAGCGGTGTAGTCATTGTTGGACAGGACGATCTTGGTCTCCTCAGCCTGATCCTCCTCACGGCCGGGGGTCTTCAGATCCCACTTCTTGATGGCGAACAGGAACACCAGATAGAACACCACGAAAGCAGCGATGCCCATGGGGATGATGACCCAGTAGTTGTTGGCAGCGGGCAGAGCAGCGCCGAACAGCAGGTCAGTTGCACCGGCGGAGAAGCAGAAGCCGGCACGGAAACCCAGAGCGACGGTCACAGTGGTGAAAATGCCGTACAGCAGAGCGTAGACAATGTACAGGGGGAAAGCCAGGAACATGAAAGCGAACTCGAAGGGCTCAGTAACGCCGCAGATGAAGGAGCACAGAGCAGCAGCACCAACGATACCGATTGTGGACTTACGCTTCTCGGGCTTGGCGGTCTGGATCATGGCCAGAGCAGCACCGGGGATACCGAACATCATGCAGGGGAAGAAACCGGCCATGTACATACCCACGGACCAGGTCACATCAGCGGAGGTCTTGCCGCTCCAGTAGGCAACCAGGTCGCCCAGGCCGATGGTATCAAACCAGAACACATTGTTCAGGGCGTGATGCAGGCCGGTGGGGATCAGCAGACGGTTCAGGAAGGCGTACAGACCGGCGCCAACGGCGTCCAGGCTCTTGACGAAGTTGCCGATGGCAACCAGCACGCTGAAGATCACGGGCCAGACGAACAGCAGAACCACGGAAACCAGAATGGAGAGCACACCGGTGACAATGGCCACGGAACGCTTGCCGGAGAAGAAAGCCAGCACATCGGGGAGCTTGGTGCCCTTGAACTTGTTGTAGCACACGGCGCCGATGATGCCGCACAGGATGCCGATGAAGGGGTTGGCGATCTTGGAGTAAGCCACTTCCCAGGTCTTGTTCTCCACCAGAGCGGGAGCGATGGAACCGGCAGCGCCCACCAGAGAGGTGACCATCAGCCAGGAGACCAGACCTGCCAGGCCGGCAGTGCCGTCATTCTTATCGGCCAGGCCAACAGCCACGCCGACGGCGAACAGGATTGCCATGTTGTCGATCAGGGCGCCGCCGGCCTTGATCAGGAAGTAACCGGCGGAGTAAGCCAGACCGGAGGTTGCGTAACCCAGGTTGGCGGCCCACTCAGCGCCCATCATGTAGGCGGGGCACAGCAGATAGCCGATACCCATCAGGATACCGCAAATCGGCAGTACGGCCACGGGCAGCATCAGAGCTTTGCCCAGTTTCTGTAAGTACTTCATATTTTCCTCCTTAATTCTCTTAAACAAAAGATCCCGCAGCGAATCGCTCCCATCGGCCCACAACGGTTGTATCCACTGCTTTCAAAACAAAAGCGTCCAGCTCCGTCCACGGCAGGCATGGACGCTTCCATTTCCAAAACAATTACAGGTTCTCCGCCAGGAATGCCTGCAGGCCCTGGGCGGCAGCCTCCTCGTCGGGGCCCTCGCAGGTGATCACCAGCTCGTTGCCGGTCTTGGCGGCCAGACGCATCACGGCCATGATCCGCTTGGCATCGGCCTTGCCGTTGGGGGCGGTGATGGTCACGGCACTCTGGTAGCCGGCGGCAGCCTTCACCAGCATACCCGCGGGACGGGCGTGGAGGCCCATGGGGTCAGCGATGATGTGTGTAAATTCTTTCATAAGTTAAACCTCACTTTCACATACGAGCTTTCTGGTCTCCAGGATCCGGCCGGGAGCCATGGACAGCTCGGTATAGCCCATTTCGATAAAGGTCTCGGTGAGCTTGGGATCCGCTCCCAGCTCGCCGCAGATGCCCGCCCAAATTCCGGCACTCTTGGCGCACCGGGCAATGTGTGCCAGCAGGGACAGCACCGCGGGATGATAGGGATCGTAGAAGCGGACCAGGCTGGCATTCTGCCGATCCACCGCCAGGGTGTACTGGGTCAGATCGTTGGTGCCCACGCTGAAGAAATCCGCTTCCAGCGCCAGCTGCTCCGCCATGACGGCGGCGGCAGGGGTTTCGATCATCACGCCGATGGGCACCTCCCCCAGGGGATATCCCTGGGCGATCAGCTCCCGGCGAACCTCCTGGCACAGGACCTTCGCCTGCTTCAGCTCCCAGGGGGAAGCAACCATGGGGAACATCATGCTCAAGGTGCCATAGGCGGATGCCCGGTAAATGGCCCGCAGCTGGGTACGGAACAGCTCCTCCCGGGCCAGGCACAGGCGCAGACCCCGCAGGCCCAGGGCAGGATTCTCCTCCTTGGGCATATTCATATAGCCAACCTGCTTATCCGCGCCGATGTCCAGAGTGCGGATCACCACGGGACGGCCCTTCATGATCTCCGCCACTTCCCGGTAGGCGGCAAACAGCTCATCCTCCGTGGGCATGGTATCCCGGCCCAGGTAGAGGAACTCACTGCGCATCAGGCCAACGCCCTCCGCATCCCCGGCCATGGCCGCCTCCGCATCGGCAGGAGAGCCGATATTGGCGCACAGGAGGATGGACTTTCCGGTTTTTGTTTCACTTTTGCGGCCACGGTAAGCCTCCAGGGCAGCCCGCCCCGCCGCAGCCTGGGACTGCTTTTGCCGCAGAGCCAGGAGGGTATCCGGCTCCGGATCCAGGTACCAGGTACCGGTAAATCCGTCCACCGCCATAACCCCGGCGGACCGGACAGTATCCAGCTCCACATCCGCCTGAACCAGAGACGGGATATTCAATGTTCTTGCCAGGATCGCCGTATGGCTGCTGGAGGAGCCCTGCCTGGTCACGAAGGCCAGAATTCGCTCCCGGGGGAGCTGGATGGTCTCGCTGGGGGCAAGATCCTCCGCCACCAGGATGAAATTCCCCTGGGGCAGGCGGAAGCCCTCACCGCCACACAGAATGTCGCAGACCCGCTGGGATACATCCCGAATGTCCGCGGCCCGGGCTTTCATGTATTCGTCATCCAGGGCGGCAAAGACCTGGGCGATCTGCTCGCCACAGTCCAAAGCTGCCTGGGCAGCGCCCTCGCCGGCGGCAATGGCATCGGCCACCGCCTCCAGATAGTCCAGATCCTCCAGCATGAGCATCTGCACTTCCACAATGGCTGCCTTTTCCTCACCCAACTCCGCCCTGGCCTTTTCGTACAGGGCGGCCAGCTGGTCTTTGGCCTCCTGGCAGGCACTGTCAAACATCTGCTGCTCCCGCTGGGCATCCCCACAGGCCTGGGGGATCTTCCGCTCCGTTTTCTCGTAGACAACGGCCGGGCCGATGGCAACACCGGTGAATACCGGCAGACCGGAACCTTGTTTCATAGAAAGTCTCCTTTCCCCGCAGAGGGGAATCATTTTGCCAGCTCGATGATGGCATCCTCCACCCCGGCGATCATGCCGGTATGGGTCTGGAAGGTACCATAGTCCCCGCTGTTGCAGATGACCACGGGAGTGATGGTGTCGTAGCCCAGCTCTGCAATGGCCTGGACATCGAACTCCAGGAGGAGCTGGCCCTTGGTGACCTTGCCTCCGCTGGCGCAGTGGACGGTGTAGTGCTGGCCCTTCAGGTTCACGGTATCCAGGCCCACATGGATCAGGATCTCTGCGCCGCAGTCCGCCACCAGGCTGACCGCATGGCCCGTCTCGAACATCATGTCCACCGTGGCATCGCAGGGCGCAACGACCCGGCCGACGGTGGGCTTGATGGCCACACCCTTGCCCAGGATCTCCTCACCGAAGGTGGGGTCGCTGACCTGGTGGATATCCACCACCTGGCCCTCCACAGGCGCATAGATCACATCCTTGGATTTACCAAAAAGATTCTTCAAAAAACCCATATCATTATCCCTCTTTTCCGATACCCGCCCCGCCGGATTTGCGCAAAAAAACCAAACTCTGCCGCAGTGTATTCTTCCTGTGGGCAGAATTTGGGCGTTCCGGATTGCGGCCAAGCCGCAGGAAGCTGTATCATCTTCAACTCTAGAATACCAACCCATCCCCCATTTGTCAAGGATTTTTCGGCATCTCGACGGACAATCGTCGGTTTTGCCAAGGCGGTTGTGTTTCTTTTGTTCAAAATTACGAAGCCTTCGGCAGGGTTTCCGATTTTTCACACCATTCCCCGGGAATTCAGGGCAAGGTGAACAAAGTCCCGGTAGCATTTTTCATACCGCTCCATGTCCCATGGACAGCTATGGCCGTGCCCCGCCTGGGGAAACAGGACAAGCAGATGGGGACTTCGGCAGTGCCGGGCCAGGGTCTTTGTCATTTTCGACGGAATCAGCCGGTCTCCCTCTCCGTGAATCAGTAGGATGGGCACCCGGGCTTTTTCCACCGCCGGGAGGGTATTGGCCCGACGCATATCAAAATGCCCATACAGCAAAGCCCCCGCCGCCACCAGCAGCCAGACCGGTTTCCCCGGCAGCTTCAAATCCTTGGCGATCTTTTCCACCATCTCCCGGGCGGAGGTATAGGGGCAGTCCGCCACGATCCCCCGCACCGCAGCCGGCAGAGTTTCCCCCGCCGCCAGCAGCACCGTCGCCCCGCCCATGGAGACCCCGGCCAGGAAAATCGGCCGACCTGGGAAGCGGGCAAGGGTGTACTGCACCCAGTCCAGGCAGTCCTGATGCTCCCGAACACCGAAGGTGATGGTGCTGCCCCCGCTCCTCCCCTGGGCCCGCTGGTCCACCACCAGCACATTCTGACCATTGGCCCGGGCGATCCGCCACAGCCCGCACAGATCCCGCAGTCCCCCGCTGCGGTAGCCGTGAAACAGGATCACCACCGGTCCCCGGAGATTCACGGGATAATACCGTCCCGCCAGACATACCCCATCCCGCCCCCGAATGGTGACGCTTTCCCCGGGACACCGGGCCATTTCCTCCATCCACAGGCGGATCTGCCGTCCCCTCCCCTGATATGCTCCATCCTCTGGAACCGCCACCGGATCCCCATGGCGCCAGGGCGGATTGAAGGCGCTGATCCAATAGGCACACCAGCTGAAGACGAGGAACAATCCAAAGATAATTCCCGCAAACCCCATGGTTTCCATCCCTCCTGGCCATAGAATACCCCCCAAACGGCATAAAAATACCGTCACCAAGCCGGTGACGGTATCTGCCTTATTCCCGATTCAGGGCATCGTGGACATAGCGCTCCACCTGCTCCTGATCCATATCCAGGATCAGGGAGAATTCCGAGGTTAGGAGTTTCTTCGCATCCCTGAGGAAATTCTCGTCGCAAAGGTGGAATTTCCGTCCCTGGGCTGCCTGGCGCTCCTTGTGGCGAAGCAGGGAGCGGATCATGGACACCAGCTCCCACCGCTCGCCGCTGCTGATCAGCTCCCGATAGCGCTGCTTGCGTTGATTTTCGTCCTCGATCCAGCTGTCCGCCCGAGCCTGGGGAGATTCCAGCAGCGCCCCCAGCTCCTGGGGCGTGAGCATGGGTCGCAGTTTGGCCACCGCCGCCGGGTTATGGGTCGGCACAAAGAAACGGGCATCCGCCTGATCTCTGGGCACAAGGACATCGTATTCCACCCGCTTATGATCCACCCGCTGCACCTGGATCTCCTGGACCCGGCACACGCCATGGACGCCGTAAATCACCTGATCTCCCACCTGATACATGAACATACCCCTTTCGTTTTACGGTGAAATATTCTTCCAGCGTCTATTATAGCACAGAAAAGCGGGGATTTCATGTGGGAAAAATGCCAAAAAATCCAACCCCGGCAGGAAGCCGGGGCTGGAAGAAGTCTTAAATTGTCTCGACCTTAATGGTGTTGGTATTGCCGGAGCGGCCGTTGATGGGGCCACCGGTGAGAACCACATTGTCCCCTGCCTGCAGGTTCAGGACCTTCTTGGCGCTGGACAGCGCATAGTGGAACATGACATCCATGGAGGCAAACTGCTCGCTCATGATGGGCGTCACACCCCAGCTCAGACCCAGCTTCCGCCACACCTTGGGATCGGTGGTCATGCCCACGATATCCACAGGGTTGCGGAACCGGCTGACCATCATGGCAGTCTTGCCGGAGACAGAGCAGACCACAATGGCCTTGGCATCCACATCGATGGCCATGGCGCAGGTGGCGTGGGAAATGGCATCCAGATTGTTGCGGATCTTGAACTCGGAGGTCAGGAAGCGGCGACGGTAGCTGGTGTGCTGCTCGGTATACTCGCAGATCTTGGCCATGCTCTGGACAGCCTCCACGGGATACTTGCCGGCGGCGGACTCACCGGAGAGCATAACAGCGGAGCTGCCGTCATACACGGCGTTGGCCACATCGGAGATTTCCGCACGGGTGGGGCGAGGATTCTGGATCATGGATTCCAGCATTTCCGTTGCGGTGATGACCCGCTTGCCCAGGAGGCGGCACTTGCTGATGAGCTTCTTCTGGACGGCGGGAACCTCCACGAAGGGAATCTCCACGCCCAAGTCGCCACGGGCGATCATGATGCCCTCGCAGGCCTCGCAGATCTCCTCCACATTGTCAACGCCTGCCCGGTTCTCGATCTTGGCAATGATATCGATATTCTGGCCGCCGTTGGCGTCCAGGAAGGCACGCATATCTTCCACATCCTGCCGGGTGGAGACAAAGGAAGCAGCCACGAAATCCACATCGTTCTCAATGCCGAACAGCAGGTCAGCCTTATCCTGCTCGGAGAGGAAGGGGCCGGACATCACCTTGTTGGGGAAGCTCATGCTCTTCTTGTCGCTGAGGACACCGCCGTTGATACACTTGCACAGGGCGTTGCTCCCCTGGAGCTCCAGCACCTCAAAGGCAACCATGCCGTTGTTCACGGTGATCTTATCCCCCACGGACAGGTCCCGGATCAGGCCCTTATAGTTCACTGCCACCCGGGTCTGGTCGCCCTGGATCTCGTCGGTGGTGAAGGTGAAGGTATCCCCGGCCTGGAGCTGGATCTTGCCGGTCTCGAAGGTACGAATGCGGTACTCGGGGCCCTTGGTGTCCAGCATGATGGCGATGGGCAGGTTCAGCTTCTCCCGAACCTGCTTCACCAGGTCGATCTTACCCTTCTGCTCCTCATGGCTGCCATGGGAGAAATTCATCCGGGCAACATTCATGCCGGCCTGGCACATCTGGGTCAGGGTCGCTTCATTCTGGCTGGAAGGTCCAATGGTGCAGATGATTTTTGTTTTTCTCATAAACGGCTTACTCCTTACAAAATAGTGTATGTGATGTACCCGGACCACCGGGTAACAGTAATCCAATATACCAAGATTCTACCACAAAATCGAATACCCGTCAATATTTTCCACCGTCCAAAAATTTTTTCGGTCAGATGACAGAAATTTTGTAAGTTTTCAGCCAATGGTTTATCTGGAGCATATAGGCCATGGTCTGGGGGCCCCGCATCAGCTGGCCATACCAGGGCCAGGTAAAATCCCTGCCCTCCAACTCCGCCAGCGCCACAGGATCCACGATTTGGAAGATGGGTGCCTGGGGATCCTCCAGCATGCGGCGGATCCCCTGGGCCATGCAGGCGGCGTAAGCCGGGTCATAGGTCTTGGGATAGGGGCTTTTCTTTCGCCACAGCACCTCCCGGGGCAGAAGATCGGCCATTGCCTGGCGCAGAAGTCCTTTCTCCTGGCCCTGATAGTCCTTGAATTCCCAGGGCACAGCGTAGAGATATTCCGCGATGCGATAGTCGCAGAAGGGCACCCGAACCTCCAGGCCGTGGTACATACTCATCCGGTCCTTCCGGTCCAGCAGGGTCTGCATGAACCACCGGTGGTTCAGATTCACCATTTCCTTCATCCGCTTTTCCTGGGGGCTGTTCTCCGGAAGAATGTCGCACCGGGCCAGGGTCTGGCGATATTGTTCCCGGACAAATTCCTCCCCATTCACCCGCTGCCGAATCTCCGGGCTTAGGAATCCCACCCGCAATGCCGTATTCTGGGCCCAGGGGAAACCGTCCAAATCCCGAACCGCCGGATCCCGGTACCAGGGATATCCCCCGAAAATCTCATCGGCACATTCTCCGGACAGGGCAACGGTCACCCGTTCCCGGATTTTCCCGCAGAAGGCCAGGAGGCTGAAATCCACATCTCCCATTCCCGGCAGATCCCGGGCCTGGGTGGCAGGCTCCAGGGCATCGGCCAGATCCTCCGGTGTCAGCACCGTGGTGTGGTGATCCGTGTCCAGGAAGGATACCATGGTGCGGATGTAGTGGCCATCGGAATTGGGCTGGAATTTGTTGGCCACGAAATAGCGGTCGTTGTTCGCGTAGTCCACACTGAAAGTATCCAGCCGCTCCCCACGCTTCCGCCGCTCCCCGGCACAGATGGCGGTGATAATGCTGGAATCCAGACCACCGGACAAAAAACACCCCAACGGCATATCGGACACCATCTGCCCACGGATGGCATCGGTGACCAGCTCCCGCACCCGCTCCACGGTGGTGGGAAAATCGTCCTCATGGATCCGGTCTTTCAGGTACCAGTACCGGGTCTTGGTCAACTTTCCCCGGTCGTACCAGGCGTATTCCCCCGGTTCCAGCTCCCGAATCCCCCGCAGAACACCGCTCCCCGGGATTCGGCCAGGCCCCAGCAGAAGGATCTGAGCCACCCCCTCCCGATCCAGCTCCGCCGGGAACCCGGGATAGGCAAGAATCGTCTTGATTTCCGAGGCAAAAACCAGCCCGCCCCGGTTCTCTCCATAGAACAGGGGCTTCACCCCCATCCGGTCCCGGGCCAGGAACAGCCGCCTCTCCTCCGGGATCCACAGGGCAAAGGCAAAAATCCCATTCATCCGTTCCAGACATCCCTCCCGCCACTGAACGAAGGCGTGGAGCACTACCTCCGTATCGGAGTGGCCGGTGAAACCATGGCCCAGCTTTTCCAATTCTCTGCGGAGCGCCCCGGTATTGTAAAGCTCCCCATTGTAAACAAGAATATAGGTGGCAGCCCCCTGGCGCAGGGCCATTGGCTGTCGTCCCCCCTCCCGGTCAATGACCGCCAGTCTGGCATGGAGCAGACCGCAGTCGTCTCCCCGGTAGCTCCCCACCGCATCCGGGCCCCGGCGTACCCCATCCGGTCCCGGGCCAGGAACAGCCGCCTCTCCTCCGGGATCCACAGGGCAAAGGCAAAAATCCCATTCATCCGTTCCAGACATCCCTCCCGCCACTGAACGAAGGCGTGGAGCACTACCTCCGTATCGGAGTGGCCGGTGAAACCATGGCCCAGCTTTTCCAATTCTCTGCGGAGCGCCCCGGTATTGTAAAGCTCCCCATTGTAAACAAGAATATAGGTGGCAGCCCCCTGGCGCAGGGCCATTGGCTGTCGTCCCCCCTCCCGGTCAATGACCGCCAGTCTGGCATGGAGCAGACCGCAGTCGTCTCCCCGGTAGCTCCCCACCGCATCCGGGCCCCGGCGTACCATGGTGGCAAGCATGTTTTCCCGGGCCGAATCGGTCAGGGGCAGCCCGACGACTCCCGAAATGGCGCACATAGTCATCCCTTCCTTTCTCCTTCATGGTATGCCGGGGCCTTCTGCTTCGTGCAAATCCCCCGTTCCGTCACAAAGCCTTTCCCCGAGGCATAGAATAGCAGGACTCCCATGAAAGGAGGGATTCTCCTGGCAACCGGATACCTGAGCGTCCATGCCTATACCAGCGATGCCCTGATCCCCCTGGCGGATGTGGCCATCAAGATCACCGATGCCAACGACAACACCCTGGCCATGGCCCTGACCGACCGCAGCGGCACCATTGCCCCCGTGGCCATCACCGTACCGGATCCCGCCGCGGGGCAGCAGCCGGATACCGGGGTCATACCCTTTGGTCTGGTGAATCTCTATGCCCAGAAGAAGGACTATCTGCAAATCGAGGGGGAAAATCTGCAAATTTTCCCCAATACCGTGACCCTGCAAAATCTGGAAATGGTTCCCCTGGGGGAACTGCCGGATCGCTGGAATCAGGATGAGATATTCAATACCCCAGCCCAAAATCTCTAGGAGGTGAAAGTTTGCCCACCATCACACCGTTTATTCCCCAGAATATCACCGTGCATCTCGGGCCGCCGGGGCGGGATGCACCCAATGTCACCGTTCCCTTCGTGGACTATGTAAAAAATGTGGCATCCAGTGAGATCTACCCCACCTGGGAGGAAAGCACCCTGCGGGCCAACATTCTGGCCATAACCTCCTTCGCCCTGAATCGGGTGTATACGGAGTTCTACC
Source organism: uncultured Oscillospiraceae bacterium (assembly GCA_964428625.1). GTDB lineage: Bacteria > Bacillota > Clostridia > Oscillospirales > Oscillospiraceae > Faecousia. The sequence continues at coordinate 10,826 of CAYRYT010000019.1, forward strand.
GCAGCCGGGGCTATGATTTCGACATCACCAGCTCCACGGCCTACGATCAGTTTTTCGTCAACGGCCGGAGCTATTTCGACACCGTTTCCCGGCTGGCCGATGAGCTGTTCAACGATTATCTCCGTCGTCCCGGCTTTGTGGAGCCTCTGGCTGCCAAATTCTGCAACGGTACCGCTGTGACCTGTGAGGGGCTAAGCCAATGGGGAAGCCAGAATCTGGCGATCCAGGGCTATACCTATGACCAGATTCTGCGCAGCTACTACGGGGATGTGGAGGTTGTAACCAATGCACCCATCCGGGGCATCACCTCCTCCTACCCGGGAAGTCCCCTGCGCCAAGGCTCCTCCGGGCCAAATGTGGTGGTAATTCAGGTTTCCCTCAACCGAATATCCCAGAACTACCCCGCCATTCCGAAGGTCCCTGCCGTGGATGGCATCTTCGGCCAGCGTACCGAATCCGCCGTCCGGAAATTCCAGGCGGTCTTTGACCTGACACCTGACGGCATCGTGGGGCCCGCCACCTGGTACGCCCTGGTGCGGCTGTATACCGCCGTCACGAATCTGTCGGAGCTGCGCAGCGAGGGACAGCAGTTCTACGCCATCAGCTGGTCCGCCCCCAACGGCCTCCAGGAGGGCAGCACCGGAGATAAGGTACGGCAGCTCCAATATATGCTCAGCATTCTGGCGGCCTTCATTCCCAGCATTCCCGTCGTCGCCATCGACGGTATCTATGGCAGCGCCACCCGGGCGGCTGTTCTGGCGGTGCAGCACAGGTATCGCCTGCCGGAGACCGGCGTTGTGGACGGGCGAACCTGGGAGGCGATTTACAACCAGTTTTCCGGCATCGAAACCACCGCTCTGCGCAGCGGGGCCAACTTCCCCCAGGGCACCACCGCCCAGGTCGTCCCCGCCGGGAATTTCCGTACCCGTCCGGGCAGAGCCCTGAGCCAATCCACCCAGCCCGCCCTTCGCTATAACCGCTCCACAACCTTCACCCAATTCCCGGGGAACGATCTGACCATGGGCGCCCGGGACCCGGTTCCACAGGAGGTGGTACGATGAGACCCCTGGACTCCTTTGTGGGTGATCCCGTGCGCAGCTTGCAAACCATGCTCCGGGTCATTGCCCGCGCTGACAGCCGCCTGCCCCAGGTGATTCCCGACGGCATTTACGGCCAGCAAACCATGCAGGCCGTCTCCGCCTTCCAGCGCCGCCACGGCCTCCCCGCCACCGGCGTCACCGACGAAGCCACCTGGGATCGGGTGGTTGCGGTGTACGGGGATGCCCTGGTGCAGGTGGATCAGGCCCAGACGGTGGAGGTGATTCTGGAACCGGGCCAGGTGTTCCGCCTGGGGGATGCCAGCCCCTATCTCTACCTGATCCAGAGTATGCTCCTGGTTCTGGCCCGCAAGGATCCCCTTCTGGATCCCCGGTCCCACAGCGGCCTTCTGGATCCTTCCACCGCCCAGGCCGTTGCCCAGTTCCAGACCCTTGCCCGTCTGCCTGCCACGGGAGAGGTGGATCGCATGACCTGGAAGCACCTGGCCCGCCAGTTCACCCTGGAGGCTGCCCGGCAAACCAGGTGGTAGGAAATATGTCGATTTTTTAAATTTTTTCACTTTCCGCTTGATTCACAGGGGAGTTCATCGTATAATACCAGGTGAGAAGTTGTACGGAGGTTATTTCCGTATCGGAGGTTAACCATGATCATCAAAAACTGGAAGAAAGAAATATTCACCATACCCAATGTACTGAGCCTGTTCCGCCTGGTTCTGATCCCCGTGTATGTGGCCATTTACCTCAATGCGGAGTCTCCGGCGGATTATTTCCTGGCCGCCGCCATTCTGGCCGTCTCCTGCCTGACGGATATGATTGACGGAAAAATCGCCCGGAAGTTCAATATGATCTCCCCCCTGGGCAAGATTCTGGATCCCATTGCCGATAAATTCACCCAGCTGGCCATGATTCTCTGCCTGGCAATCCGCTATCGGGTGTTGTGGTACCTGCTGGCTCTCTTTGCCGTGAAGGAAGGCTTTCAGCTGGTTGCCGGTGCTGTGAACCTTCGCAAAGGCAAGATGCTCAGCGGCGCGCTGATGACCGGCAAGATCTGCACCACCGTGCTCTTTGTCAGCCTGATTCTCATGGTGCTGGTCCCCACGCTCAGCATCACCGTTGTCAATGGCATTGCCGCAGTGGACGGTGTGTTCATGACCATTGCCTTTGTGGATTATATCCGGGCCTATTTCGGCAAGAACAAAAAGGTCTACGACCTGAATTCTCCCCAGGAGAATCCCTGAAGCCATCGTGGGCGTGCAAAGCGCGCCCACGATTTTTTTGCGCAAAAAAGAGCGGCGGCTTGGTTATTCCAAGCCGCCGCAGTCACACATATGAGATTCAATTCTTCTCGCCAGGCAGGATATGCCACAGGCAGGCCGTTGGCTTATCCCCGAATCTTTCCGGGGCATCAGCCTGCCCTACCCTACCGGGACTGTACGCATAGTATATCACAGCCCCGGGAAAAATCTTGAAGAATCCTTGAACGAACTGGAAAGAATTTACGAATCAACCCAGGTTCAGGAATTTGCACAGGAGCTTGTAGCCTGCCAGCATGGTCTTGCCCCGGAAATTCCAGGGCATCCAGCCCAGGAGAGCGGGAATGCTCTTGTGGGCCAGGTAATCATAGAGCTTGGGATCCCGGGCTTTCAGATCGTCCCACATCTGCTGATAGGCAGCCTTCCGGGGTTCGTCATCGCCGCCGGAGCAGCAGAACATCATGGTGGTGACCATAATGACGCTGAGATCCTGGAACATATACTTGCGCAGCTTGGGCTCCATGGACTGGATCTGGTCGTAGGAGTAAGCCTGGAGCATATGGTTCATGACCCGCAACTGCTGGTCATAGCGCTTGGTGAAATTGTTGATGTTTACAGACTGGTCATCCCGGCCGATGAAGTAATGGTACAGATCCACATCCAGGTAGAACAGCTTCTTCATGTAGGGCAGGGGCTGGTAAGCAAAGATATTGTCCACATAGAAGGTATGCTCCGGCAGGACCATGCCGCTGGCTCGCAGGGGCTCCACCTTGTACATCAGATTGTGCATCAGCAGCTCCTCGGAGCCCACAAAGGGCTTCACATCCTCCCAGCCGAACAGACGGCCCACGGGGAACTTGTTCCGCCAGCTGCGGCAGGTCTGCTTGTTCTCCTGGGTCTTGTCGTAGACGAAGTTGGTGATATACAGATCTGCCTCGATGCCCTTGGCCACATGGCGCTTCACGGTGTTCAGCAGCTCCGCCAGGGCCTTCTCGTCCACCCAGTCGTCGGAGTCCACGACCTTGTAATACAGGCCCGTAGCCTCCTGGATACCCCGGTTGACGCCGGAACCATGGCCGCCGTTGGGCTTATGAATGGCCCGGACAATGGTGGGATACTTGGCTGCATATTCATCGGCGATGGCCGCAGTGCCATCTTTCGAGCCGTCATTGACAATGAGGATCTCCACATCTTCTCCGCCGGACAGGATGGTATCAACAGCGTGGTGAAGATAGGCTTCCGAGTTATAACTGGGAATTGCAAAGGTAATATATTTCATTAGGTTCACCCTTCCTTTCCTCCGTATCATATCATAGAAAGGGCAAAAATGGAAGGGCTATGATGGAAGAATTCCTAAATATCCCTTAATTTTTCCGATTTTCCGCCTAAAGTTTTCAAATACCCTGTAACCGGGCAGCAGCCCCGGAACGCCAGGGCGCTCCGGGGCTGGATGGGATCAGTTTAGTTTTCCTTCTTCTTCAGAACCAGGGTGGAACCGAAAGCGGAGGCAACCGCCAGACCCACATACACCAGGACAAAGTCGCCGGTCGCGGGGTTGGTGGAATCGCCGGGCTTCTGGGTGGGCTCCTGAGTGGGCTCATCCACGGTCTTGCCGGAGAGATTGGTCTTCAGAGACTGAATCTCCTGCTCGGTCAGGCCGATGGCCTTCAGGTAGTCCTCAGCGCCCTTGGCCAGGTCAGCCTTGGACAGGTCTTCCGCGCCAAAGGCCTTGGACAGGGTCTTAATGATGTTGCTCTGGGCGATGGCGTCGTACTTCTCGGTACCGGGCTCCACACCGTAGTAGTTGTGGTAGGTGACCATGTAGTCCGCAACCACTTCCTCATAGGTAGCGCCCATCAGGCACTCCAGCAGGGCGGAAACAAAGCCGCAGCGATCCTTGCCCTCGGTGCAATGCACGGCATAGACACCGGGGTTGTTGGCGAAGAAGCGCATACCCTCAGCCAAGCCCTTCTGGAAGTCCTCAGCCTCGAAGTCCACGCCCAGGGACAGGTAGATCACCTTCTGGCCGGCATAATAGGACTCGGCAAAGCCCTCATACTTCTTGGCATCCTCCTCGCTGTCCGCCAGATTCATGATCACGGTGACACCGGCCTGCCGGATGGCAGCATCGGCGTAGGTGTTCCGGCCCAGCTCGGGGTTGATGGGAGAGGAAGTGCGGTACAGAATATCCTTGCCCATACCGGTGGTGGCAACATTGCGGAAGTTGGCAAATTCTTCGTCGGTCAGATCCTTGTAGTCCTCCCGGTTGTTGGTACGGTTCAGCTCATGGAGGATGTACTCGGCACGGTAGCCGTCCTTTTCCTTCATGGTGAAGGTGACCTCAATGGGGAACTCCACGCCTTCACAGGCAGTCCAGTACCAGCTCTTGTCCTCGTTGGTGTGCTTCTCGGCAATGCCGTAGGTGGTGGCGAAGTTGCCCATGTTGATGGCCAGATACACATAGCCGTCGGGGCTGCCGGTGGCATCCTGACCCACGATGATGGCGGGTTTCCCGGAATCCACATAGGAGAAGGTGGGCACAACGGGCAGATCCAGGGTCTGGCCCAGGAAGGACACGGTGACGATATCGCCCCAGTTCATGCCCATCTCCTGGATAAAGGTCTTGGCGGTGCAGTTGGTGTAGACATTGCCGTACTTGGTCATCCACACATCGTTATCCAGGCCGCCGATGATGATCTTCTGCTCCTCGGGAGGCAGGATCACGGTGATGTTGCCATGGGGCTCAGCATAGTCAGCGCCGATCACACCCTCCAGCTCGGTGGTGATGTACTCCATGAGTACTTCATCCAGAGGACGGCCGGTATCGAACTGCTTGGTAGCGGAGGCGAAGGCATAGTAGGTATCGCCGCCGGCTGCGCAGAAGTTGTTGGTAACAACGGCGTAGGTAGCCTCGGGATCGAAGGGCTTACCGTTGACGGAGTCGATGGTCACACGCTGGATGGAAGCGGGGCCATAGTAGGTGGATCCGGGATAGGTGTCGGCGTTGGCATCAAATTCCTTGGTGGTATCGATGGTAACCTTCATGCCGGCCAGCTGGGGGAAGCCACCCACAGCGGCGGGGGTGCAGTATGTGGAAGCTTCCAGAGCCTCCAGCAGAGCGGAACCGGTGACATAGACCACGGTGACGGTGTTGCCGAAGGGCAGAACGGTGTTCACATCCTTCTTGGTCACATCGCCAATGCCGATGGGGGCACGGATGCCACCACCGTTGGTAATGGCCACAATGTGGTCAGCGTCCACTTCGGTGATGGTGTCGGGATCCCGCTTGACGGCCCAGATCATGGAATCGGTGATCAGGTCGCCCAGATTGGTCTCCTGGGTACGGTTGCCGGGAGCCTTGTCGCCGTTGAGCTTGACCTCGCTGGTGGCAAAGACCTTGTCGTATTCCGCGTCCACCGCGTCCATGATGGCCTGGGCCTTGGCAGCCACAGTCTCGTCGGCGGTGATGTCGTCAGTGATCTCCACCAGGTCATTGCTGACGATCTTCTTCTCGGTGGGATCGATGATGATTCTGCCCACATTGGCAAAGGCGGTGCCTGTGGACTGGATGGCGGAACCACCCGCGCCCTCGGTCATGACGGTGTGGGAGTGGCCGTCGATGATGATATCGATGCCGGTGGTGTTGTTCCACAGATCATTGGAAGTATTGGGCACGGATTCGCCGTCAACACCCAGGTGGGCGAGGCAAACAATAATGTCAGCGCCATCCGCCTTCAGGGCATCCACCTGCGCCTGGGCGCAGTCATACATCTCCTGGCGAGCCAGGAAGGTCAGGCCCTTGATCAGGGCGGGGTTGGCCTTGGTCTGGGCCTCGGGAGTCTCCAGGCCGAAGAAGCCGATCTTCACGCCGTTGCGCTCGAGGATGGTGTTGTCCTGGAACATGGTGGTATCCCCTTCCAGCACATTGGCGCACAGAACCTGGAATTCGGCAGCGGCCATGTTTTCCTTGAGCTGGGCAGCACCATAGTCGAACTCGTGGTTGCCGATGGTCACCACATCATAACCGGCGGCGTTCATCATTTCCACGGCGGTAGCGCCCTTGCTGAGGCTGACATAGACGGTGCCCTGGCTGTAGTCGCCGGCATCGGCCAGAATGACCTCAGCGCCTTCCGCTTCATAGGTGGCTTTCAGGGTCGCCATCTTGGCATAGCCGGCAATGGCGCCGTGAACATCGTTGGAGTGCAAGATCACGATCTTGCCACTAAGAGAGTCTTCAGGTTCTGCCGCCAGGACCGTGGGAACCATCAGGCCCAGGATCAGCACAGCGGTCAGAAGCAGGGAAAGAAACTTACGCATAGTGATAGAATCCTCCTTTGTAATTTGGATACCCCCAAGGCATATCCTTGGGTCTATTTTACACCATGTCCGGCAAAATAGAAAGGCACCTGGGAGTTATTTCCATGTAGAAAAACCGCCTCCATTTTTGGTCATAACGGAGAAAAAATCGGCAGTACCATCGTACTGCCGATTTTTTGGATCCTATAACGGTTACTTTTCCACAATTTCCAGCACTTCCATGGGGCAGGCCTTGACACAGATGCCGCAGGCAATGCACTTGGAAGCGGGGCTGTTCTCCTTCAGAACCATCACATGCATGGGGCAAACCTCCACGCACTTGCCGCAGGAGACACACTTCTTCTTGTTGATCATGTACACGCCGGTCTTGGGGTTTTGGGTAATGGCCTCATGCTCGCAGACCTTCATGCACTTGCCGCACTGGATGCAGGTCATGGGCTTGGCCTCGGTGCCCTTCGCCACGATCTGGATGCAGCTGTAAGCGGGATCGGCTTCCTTGTAGAAAGCCTCGGCGCAGGCCTGCGCGCAAGCCAGGCAAGCCATGCAAGTTTCGGTTTTCTTCACAGAGAGCTTCTTCATATCGAGGATTCTCCTTTTTCTATAATGATTGCTCTTTCATTATAGCAAATCCCATTGGAAATAGCAATGGCCTCGACTAAATTTCGGCAAGATTTCCGAAATCCCCAAAAAAGGTGCTGTTTCCGGATTTATCCAGGGTAAACCAAGGCTCCGGGGCAATACTACCCTTGAAATCCAAATCAATTAGGAGGCCATTATGAAACTCATTACTGCGCTTGCCGTTGGGCTGAGCCTGATGTTGGCCCTCACGGCCTGCGGCTGTATGGACACCGGCAACACCACTGTTCCCAAGCCGACCACTCAGCCCACTCAGACTTCCGCTCCCACCACGCAGCCCATTCCCGGCTCCACCAATACCCATCCTACGCAGCCCCGGGAAACCATGGAGACCACTGTAACCACCGAGCCGATTCCGGACCTTCCCGGAACAGAAACCGGCAGCCCCACAAGGGAAAGCCGACAAAATCAGGGAATTCCCCGGGGGTAACCCCCGGGGAACCCCGTACATATCAAAGAATCGTCACATAGCGGGTCAGATTATAGCGAACCCGTTCCCCAGCGGCCACAGCCTTAGCCACATAGTCCCGGCCGTCCCCTTCCTCCTCACGCCAGGCAGCCGTAAGGGATGGGCCGACGCAGACCACGGCACCATGCCCCAGTTTATCAAAGGCATAGCTGCAATTTCGGGCATTTCCGCTGGGATAATCCAGACCATCCACAAACAGGAAGGTATGGGGATACTTCCCCCGGAGCCGCTTCACACTGCTGGCCGAGGTTGCGCTCACGGCGGCACCGATCTGACTGTAGCCGCACCGTCCCATATCCCCATCCCCAAAGCGCTGCACAAGATCCGCGGATGCCTCATGTACGACCCGGGTTCCGCTGATGAGATCCTGGAGCTGAGGCGCGGACTTGTTGGCGGAGCGAACCAGGGCAAAGGCAGTCTTCCCCACCTTTCCCAGCTTTCTCAAAGGCTTAAAGGCATCCTCGCCAATATAGGGGGAGAAAATCAGGCTGTCGCAGGCCCATTCCCGCAGAATATCGCTGCCACGCTCCGCACCCCAGGGAGTAAGAACCTCCGGCCCATCGAGAAATACATAGTATCCCCGATTATGGGCATCCTCCATAAGCTGCCGAAGCTCCGTCAAGCCCTTCTCCCCCAGCAGCGCAAAGGCAGAGAAAGAAAACCGCACGCCCGGCACGAGGTCAGAGAGACCTGCCAGCAGCTCCCGGCAGAATCGAACATACGCACCGGAAAAGCTCCCCTCCTCCTCCAGAAGATGGGGCGGCAGATGCTCCGGCATAATGGAAAAATCCACCACCGTTGGGTTTTTCAGTTTGCGGATTTTATCCTGCAAAGAATCAATGGACATAAAGAACCCCTCCGATTTACCCGTTTTCTTGTTATTATAACACAAAGCCCGGAGAAAGAAAAGCAAAAATCTTTCCAGCTGTGAAATCCCTCCCCTCGGGTAAACTACCATCGAAGGGAGGGTGAAAAGATGAAAACTGCAGCAATCACCTTGGGATTAGGCATGGCTGCCGGCGCGGTGGCCGTTCTGATGATGCCCCGGCAGAATCCTGCCAGAAAGCTGGCAGCAAAGGCAGCGGATAAGGTAGAGGATGTTGCCTGCCAAATAGGGATAAAGCTGAATCAGGCTATGGATACCCTATGACAAAGTGATGAATATTGTTTCTATTTCACGAAAGTGCATGGTTGCGCCGCACCCAGTAGGTGCCGATTCTTAATCGGCCTGTAAAGCCTCCCCCTACCAGGGGGAGGTGGCACGGCGAACGCCGTGACGGAGGGGGTGAAAGGAAACGATGCCCTAAGCAGTCGGATGGATGCGCCGCACCGATGTAGGAACCGATTCTTAATCGGCCCGTCGCAGCCCGTGGCCGCGCCTTTTGCAAATGTCTGACCTTCAAT
>CAYRYT010000020.1:0-5536 GCA_964428625.1 uncultured Oscillospiraceae bacterium
CATTTCTGGTATTTGGTTGTAAAACCCTTTTCAGAGTGTTTGCCGACACACCGGCAATGCCAAAATTCTGAAACAAAATCCACCCATTTCTCTCTGCCATCCCCACGAACAGGACTTGAAAATAGCCGATTTACGCCGGGAAACACAGCATCCAGCAGGGAGATAAGGTTGTTTCTCAAAACAGTCTGTACCTTGGAATATTGCCGATACTGGCGATAGCAGCTTTTCAGCAGCAACCGGGTATTTTCTTCTGGAATGTATCTCGGCAACTTTAACCATTTGTCAATGCCGTAGTTTGCTAATTTGATGGCATCTTTTTTGTCGGTCTTGACCCGTCTTAATTCGTCGTTCCCGTAGTTGTGTATCAGCTTTGCATTGACTACGGAAACATATAATCCGGCGTTATGGAGTGCCTGGGCAATGGGCAAGTGATAGTTGCCCGTGGCCTCCATGACCACTCTGGTCTCACCGTCCAGGCTTTTGAGCAGTCCTGCCAGCTTGCTCAGTTCACTGTCGGTGTGACCAACATCCACAGGTGAGATAACGACTTCTCCAAAGGGGCGCATGACAGCGATTGTGCTTTTTCCTTTGGAAACATCAATACCAACAGAGTTCATATACGATCCTCCAATCTAAAATCCGCAACCGGAATCCATCTTTTACTCATTGCCGATTCAATCTATTGGGTGACACGAACTCGAAGGCTCAACCTGCTCAAATCGAACACTGCAATAAGAGGATGGCTGACAGTCTGTTTTACGGGCATAGAAGCCCAAGGAGGTATTGGTCAGCCAGTTGCTCCTCTTATTGTAGCTTAGGCAAGAGACAGAAGGAAGTCCAGCTGGATGCTGGACTTCCAACCAAAACTTATTGTAATAGGAGGTAACACATGAAAAAAGAAACCAAATCCCGTTGCCCCCGGAAGCACCTGATCCTGTCGATCATCAGCCTGGTTCTGGTGGCGGCCTTCAGCTTCGGCTGGGTCTTTGCCAACAACTATGCTAAGATCATCAATCAGGCGCTGGGCCTGAGCTCCTTCAAGACCATTCAGGCCAATGACGGGGAGGACAACGAGAACCAGTTTGTCAGCGACTATGGCTCCCTGGAGGAGGCCAAGGAGGCTGACCGGGAGCTGGCAGAGCGGCTGACGGAGGAGGGCGTCGTCCTTCTGAAGAACAACGGTGCCCTGCCCCTGGCCAAGGATGCGAAAATCACCATTCTGGGCCATTCCAGCACCAATATCCTGGTGTGCGGTACGGGTTCTGCGGATATCAACGCCACACTGGATGTGGAGAAGTATCCCAGCAGCCTGAAATCCGCCAACGGCTACCTGACTCTGCGGGCCGCTTTGGAGGAGCGCAGCGATGTGGCCGTCAACGACACCGTCTGGAAGACCTACATGAACTGGACGGAAAAGGAGACCTACAAGACTAACCCCGCCAAGGGTGACAATTCCATCCGGGGCGGCGACGGCAGCGTGAAGGGCTCCTACGCCGTGAACGAGGTGCCCTGGGACACCCTGACCCAGCAGGCCGGGGTGGTGGATTCCTTTGCTCGGTACTCCGACACGGCCATCGTGGTCATCTCCCGCCTGGGCGGCGAGATGTATGACCTGCCTGCCACCGTGGACAGCCAGGGCAATGCCACGGAGACCGTCAACGGCAGCGGCAACGCGCTGGAGCTGACCATCCAGGAGCGGGAGCTGATCCGCCAGGCCAAGGCGGAATTCGGTTCCGTCATCGTGCTCATCAACTCTGCCAACGCCCTGGAGTGTGATTTCCTCACGGCGGCGGATTCCGATGTGGACGCCGCCATGTGGATCGGCTATACGGGCCTGGTGGGCCTGTATGGTGTGGCGGATGTGCTGGTGGGCAATGAGAACCCCTCCGGCCGTCTGGTGGACACCTACTGCAACGACAACACCACCAATCCCGCCATGGTCAATTTCTACAGCCAGGTCTGGTCCAATGCCCAGGCCCTGGGTGCCACCTATGATCCGGCCACCGGCAAGTGGACCGGCGGCGGTCTGATGACCGGCTCCTCCGGCGGTGACCTGGACGGCAATATGTTCTTCAATGCCTACCAGGAGGGCATTTATGTGGGCTACCGCTACTACGAGACCCGCTATGCCGATGCCGTCGCCGGAACGGGGAACACCGCCGGCTACGACTACCTGGCGGATGTGGCCTATCCCTTCGGTTATGGCCTGTCCTACACCACCTTTGCCTACTCCGATCTGACCATCGCCCCCGCCGCCGACGGCAAGAGCATGGTGGTCACCGTCACCGTCACCAACACCGGCGATGTGGCAGGCAAGGATGTGGTGGAGGTCTACTTCCAGTCCGAGTACACCGATTATGACCGGCAGAACCGGATCGAAAAGGCGGCGGTGGAGCTGTGCGGCTTCGCCAAGACTGCCAAGCTGGCCCCCGGCGAAGCCGAAACCGTGACCATCACCGTGGATAAGGAGGAGTTCCGTACCTACGATACCTACGGCGCCGGCACCTACATCCTGGACGAGGGCGATTACTACCTGACCATCGGTACCGATGCCCATGATGCCCTGAATAACATTCTGGCGGCCCAGGGCCACACCGGCATGGTTGCCGCGGGCCACAAGACCACCTCCACCGGCGATGCCGGCCTGGTTTACACCTGGCACGAGGAGATGGATACCGCGACCTATTCCGTCTCCGCCGCCACCGGCAAGGCCATTGTCAACCGCTTCCAGAGCGGTGAGCTGTCCTACTACGGCGGCGAGGACATGCCCTATGTCAGCCGCAGTGACTGGCAGGGCACCTTCCCCACCGCCAAGCTGGAGCTGGAGCTGACCCAGGGGATGCAGAGCGAGATGACCGGCATCAAGCAGTATGAGAAGGTCACGGTGGAGGGAGAGGTGATGCCCACTCTGGGCTCCACCGCCACCAGCTACAAGCTCTCCGACATGGTGGGCCTGGCCTATGACGATCCCAAGTGGGAGCAGCTGCTGGATCAGATCACCTATGAGGAGCTGTGCAACCTCATCGGCGTGGGCTACCACGGCACCATCCACCTGGACTCCGTCTCCAAGCCCGAGACCCATGACGAGAACGGCCCCCAGGGCTTCTCCGCCAATCTGACGGATCTCACCGGCAATTCCATCACCCTCTGCGCTTACACCGACGAGAATATCATGGCCGCTACCTGGAATGTGGAGCTCATGGAGGAAGTGGGCGAGCACATCGGTGAGGACGGCCTGTGGGCGGGCTACTCCGGCCTCTATGGCCCGGCCATGAACACCCACCGCACTGCCTACGCCGGCCGTAACTTCGAGTATTATTCCGAGGATGGTTTCCTGGGCGGCAAGATCGCCGCTGCGGAGGTTCGGGGCATCCAGTCCAAGGGCGTGTATGTGTTCCTGAAGCACTTCGCCCTGAATGACTGCGAGACCAACTGCCGCGCCATTTCCACCTTCGTCAATGAGCAGGCCATGCGGGAGCTGTATCTGCAGCCCTTTGAGCACGCCGTGGTGGAAGGCGGCGCCTACTGCGTGATGAATGCCTTCGCCCGGGTGGGCGTGATCTGGACCGGTGCCCACGAGGGCCTGATGACCCATGTCCTCCGGGGTGAATGGGGCTGCAAGGGCTTCGGTGTCTCCGACTATACCACCAGCAGCTACGCCACCTCCGCCCACAGCCGCGGCAGCTATGACGGCCTGCTGGGCGTGCTGGCCGGCACCGATACCTTCGACAGCAGCTCCACCACCACCCAGGCCTACCAGCTTCTGGTGTACAATGCTGTGGATCCCCAGGTCAACGATGTGCATCTAGTGCTGTGTATGCGCCAGGCGGCCCATCGCATCCTCTACACCGTGGCAAACTCCAATGCCATGAACGAGAACGGTGTCATCGTCAGCACCATGAACTGGTGGCAGTTCTCCCTGATCGACGGCATTATCTTCTCCTCCCTGGCCGCGGTGGTATTCCTGGCCCTGAGCGTCCGGGATGTCCTGAAGTTCCGTAAGAACCGCAAAGGAGGCGCCCAATGAAGACAAAACTGGAAAAGATCCTGATTGGGATCGCATCTGTGCTGGTGTGCGCGGCGATTCTGGTGATTGCCCCTGTCAGCCGCACCATCTATTCCATTTATGATGCCAACCGAACCCGGGATATCCTGGCCCAGCTGGAGGCGGATGCCAACAACCAGGCCACGGAAGGCCCCGTGGCCCAGGATTTCCACAAGCAGGCCTACCTGTCCACCACCCGGGAGACGGAGGGGGACAGCACCGTGGAGACCGTCGATCTGCTGGTGCTGACCTCGGACAGCGAGTATGAGCTGAACTACTATGAGCGGGTGGTCCAGGGGGATACCAGCTTCACCCGGGCGTATTTCCGCATGAGCGGCGCTTACACCCGGGAGGGCAATGTCCTCACCGTTACCCCCGGTATCGGTGTGCTGGCCCAGAGCCAGGACGGCGGCAGCTATACCTACTACAACGCCCAGTACCTGACCCCGGAGGAAGCCGGCGGCGACAAGACCCGGGATGAGATCTACGATATGCAGTACGCCTCCCGGCAGATCGCCCTGATGCAGGACGGCAGCTTTGTGGTGGGCGGCCAGAGCGACGCGGCAGAGGAACTCCCCGCACCGGAGGGCCGGAAGGTCTATACCGACCTGATCCTCCAGGGCCGCAAGACCTACAAGACCGTGGTCACCCTGGAAGACGGCACCTATTTCGTCTACTGCCAGGCTACCAACTCCAACAACCAGGAGCAGACCACTGGCGCACTTTTTGGCTACAGCACCTATGAGATCCGGGATGGGGAGCAGGGCATTGCCCCGGATCCCGCCGCACCGGAGCAGACCTACGACATTGTCACCGGTGAGCTGGGCATTGGCTACATGTATGCCAACAACAACGGCTCCCATATGCACTTCGACCTGCAGACCGGAGCGGCCTTTGCCTCCTGGCTGGCTACCAACTTCAACGCATCTTCCCCCACCTTCTATGTCACGGAGACCGGCTTCACTATGCAGCTGGGTGCTCTGAAGACGGTGGTTGGCCCCTGGGGCCTGTATGTCCCGGCAGCGGACAGCGAGGAGCCTGCCCAGAGCACCGGGGAGGATGTGCGTCTGGAAATCGAGACCTCTGTGGAGGGCAAGCCCTTCATCCTGGAACTGCGGGCCGATGGTACCATGACCACTGGCTGGACGAACTATGAGCAGACCATCCAGGAGGGTAAGTGGAGTATTTCCGACGGCCAGCTGGTGCTGGATGTGGCTTATGAATCCACTGTGACTCAGAACGCCGAAGGCGGTCTGGATATCACCGTGAACTACGGCCAGATGGGGGAAAAGACCTACACCCTCACCAAGGCCCAGCTTGCCGCCCTCCAGGGCCAGGCGGCTCCCGCCGGGGATGATGTGCGTCTGGAAATCGAGACCTCCGTGGAAGGCAAGCCCTTCATCCTGGAACTGCGGGCCGATGGTACCCTGACCACTGGATGGACGAACTATGAGCAGACCATCCAGGAGGGTAAGTGGAGCATTGCTGACG
>CAYRYT010000020.1:5636-19915 GCA_964428625.1 uncultured Oscillospiraceae bacterium
GGATGGACGAACTATGAGCAGACCATCCAGGAGGGTAAGTGGAGCATTGCTGACGGCCAGCTGGTGCTGGATGTGGCTTATGAATCCACTGTGACTCAGAACGCCGAAGGCGGTCTGGATATCACCGTGAACTATTGCCAGATGGGAGAAAAGACCTACACCCTCACCAAGGCCCAGTTCGCCGCCCTCCAGGGCCAGGCAGCTCCCGCCGGGGAGGATTTGCGTCTGGAAATCGAGACTTCCGTGGAAGGCAAGCCCTTCGTCCTGGAACTGCGGGCCGACGGTACCCTGACCACCGGATGGACGAACTATGAGCAGACCATCCAGGAGGGTAAGTGGAGTATTTCCGACGGCCAGCTGGTGCTGGATGTGGCTTATGAATCCACCGTGGCCCAGAACGCCGAGGGCGGTCTGGATATCACCGTAAACTACGGCCAGATGGGGGAAAAGACTTATACCCTCACCGAAGCACAGGTTAAGATGCTCCTGGGCTGATTCCCAAAGAAATTTTGCCGCCGCAGGTTTTTCCTGCGGCGGCAATTTGACAAATTCGGCCAATCCCGGTACAATGAAAGAAAACCCGTAGGATGACGGAGCTGACAGGGAGGTACGGCTATGGACGAGCTGGAAATTGTGGACCACCGCCAGGTGGAAGGCCTGAGCATTTTCCTCAATACGGTGGATCACCGCACCGCCCATGTCCACCCGGAGTGGGAGCTGGACTGGGTCCTGGAAGGGGAGCTGGCGGTCACCGGCGGCCAGGGGGAGTTCCGGGTGTCCTGGGGACAGCTGGTTCTCTTTGGCCCCAACGCGCCCCATGAATTTCACAAGGCGGGGGAGAAATGCACCATTTTGTGCTTCCAGATTGCTCCGGAGCGCCTGCCGGACAGCCGCCCCATGGTGGTGGAGGGTGGGACACCGGAGAATTTCCTGACGGAACGGGAGCTGGATTGGGTGCGCAATACGCTGGCGGACACCGCCCGGGCCTATTTCGCCGGCGAGGAGCATTACGGCCTGCTCTGCCTGGTTCTCCATAAGCTCCTGTCCCGGCTGCCCTGCCGGGTGCTGACCCCGGAGGAAGCCGCCAGCCGGGACCGGAGGAACGCCCGGTTGAACCGGCTGATCCGTTTTGTGGAGGAAAATTACACCCACAAGATCCGCCTGGGGGATTTTGCCGCGGCGGAGGGATGTTCCCTGAGCTATTTGTCCCATTTTATCAAGGATGCCACCAACCAGACCTTTCAGGACTATGTCCAGTCTGTGCGGTTTCAAAGCGCCTGCCGCCGTATTGCCGCCGGGGAGGACAGAATGCTGGAGGTGTGCATGGCCTCGGGCTTCTCTGACTATCGGTATTTTTCCCGGGCCTTTCAGGAGCAGTTCGGGATGACCCCGGAGGCCTACTCCCGCCAGACCCGTCGTACCCGGCGGGAACCGGCCCAGGCCCGGCCCAGCCTCCATTCCGTGGAGCGGATCTATTCCCGCCAGGAGAGCCTGGCACTGCTGGATACTCTCCTGTCCCGGTGAATCCGGGGTATCGGCGTATCTCACAAAGAGAAACCTGCCAATCTGTGGAAAATGCTGAAAAATCAGAAACAGCAAATTCGGCTAATAAAATAGCCGCTTTGCCAAAGAAAAAAACGCCCCCAGGGGCTATACTGAAAGTACCAAAATGCAGGAGGAATGACAATGGATTTGTATATCGGCGTGGATCTGGGCACCTCTGCCATGAAGCTGCTGCTCATGGACCGGACGGGCACCATCCACAACATCGTCACAAAAGCCTACCCCCTGGAATTTCCCCACCCCGGATGGAGTCAGCAGGATCCGGAGGATTGGCGCAAAGCCCTGATGGAGGGCATTCCCCAGCTCCTCGCCGGCTTCGACGGAGGTGCTGTGGCGGGGATCGGCGTTGGCGGCCAGATGCACGGCCTGGTGGTGCTGGACGGGGGCGACCGGGTGATTCGCCCCGCCATCCTCTGGAACGACGGCCGCACGGCCCGGCAGGTGGACTACCTGAATCAGGAAATCGGCCAGGACAAGCTCTCCGGCCTCACGGCCAACATTGCCTTCGCCGGCTTCACTGCCCCAAAGATCCTGTGGATGCGGGAAAATGAGCCGGAAAACTTTGCAAAAATCGCAAAAATCATGCTCCCCAAGGATTACATCAACTATATCCTGACGGGGGTACATAGCTGTGACTATTCTGATGCTTCCGGTATGCTTCTGCTGGATGTGGCCCACAAATGCTGGAGCCGGGAGATGCTGGAAATCTGCGGCATTTCCGAAAGTCAAATGCCCAAGCTCTTTGAAAGCTACGAATGCATCGGAACGGTTGCGCCTGAGATTGCCAAGGCCCTGGGCCTTCCCGAGACGGTGAAGGTTTGCGCCGGTGCCGGCGACAATGCGGCCGCAGCGGTGGGTACCGGTGTGGTGGGGGAGGGGGGCTGCAATATCAGCCTGGGCACCTCCGGAACCGTGTTCATTTCCTCCCGGGACTTCGGGGTGGATCCCAACAATGCCCTCCATGCCTTCGCCCATGCCGACGGGGGCTGGCATCTGATGGGCTGTATGCTCTCTGCCGCCAGCTGCAACAAATGGCTGATGGACGATATCCTGAAAACCAGCGATTATGGCGGGGAGCAGGCTTCTGTTGCCGGGGATAAGCTGGGGCAGAACCATGTGTTCTTCCTGCCCTACCTCATGGGCGAGCGCAGCCCCATCAATGATACCAACGCAAGAGGCACCTTCATCGGCATGACCATGGATACGACGCGCGGGGATCTGGTTCAGGCGGTTCTGGAAGGTGTTGCCTTCGCCATCCGGGACTCCGTGGAGGTGGCCCGAAGCCTGGGTATCGAGATCTGGCGGGCCAAGCTCTGCGGCGGCGGTGCCCGCTCCCCGCTGTGGCGGCGTATTTTTGCCAATGTCTTAAACTGCGAGCTGGAAATTCCCGTGTCCGAGCAAGGCCCCGGTATGGGCGGCGCCATGCTGGCCATGGTTGCCTGCGGAGCCTACCCCGATGTTCAGACATGCTGTGATGCCCTGGTTTCCGTGGCGACCCGGGTGGGGCCCGAGGCGGAGCTGGTGGCATCCTACGAAGACCGGTATCAGCAGTTCCGAAAAATCTATCCTGCCGTGAAGGCATTGTTCCCGGAAATTCAATAAGGAGGAGACTTCTATGTACTTTGCAAACATTCCTGTGATCCCCTACGAGGGCCCCAATTCCACCAACCCCCTGGCCTTTAAGTTCTACGACCCCCAGCGGATCGTGGCCGGAAAGCCCATGGAGGAGCATCTGCCCTTCGCCATGGCCTGGTGGCACAATCTCTGCGCCGCTGGTACGGATATGTTCGGCCGGGACACCGCCGACAAGTCCTTCGGTGTGGAAAAGGGCACCATGGCCCACGCCAGAGCCAAAGTGGATGCCGGCTTCGAGTTTATGCAGAAGCTGGGTATCCGGTATTTCTGCTTCCATGATGTGGATCTGGTCCCCGAGGCCGATGACATCAAGGAAACCAACCGCCGCCTGGACGAGATCTCCGACTACATCCTGGAGAAAATGCAGGAAACCGGCATCAAATGCCTGTGGGGTACGGCCAATATGTTCGGCAACCCCCGGTTTATGAACGGTGCAGGCTCCACCAACTCCGCCGATGTGTTCTGCTTTGCCACTGCCCAGGTCAAGAAGGCCCTGGATATCACCGTGAAGCTGGGCGGCCGGGGCTATGTGTTCTGGGGCGGCCGGGAAGGCTATGAGACCCTGCTGAACACCGATGTGAAGTTCGAGCAGGAGAATATCGCCAAGCTGATGCACATGGCTGTCGATTATGGCCGCAGCATCGGCTTCACCGGGGATTTCTACATCGAGCCCAAGCCCAAGGAGCCTATGAAGCACCAGTATGACTTCGATGCCGCCACTGCCATCGGATTCCTCCGTCAGTACGGCCTGGATAAGGACTTCAAGATGAACATTGAGGCCAACCATGCCACCCTGGCGGGCCACACCTTCCAGCACGATCTGCGGATCTCCGCCATCAACGGTATGCTGGGCAGCATCGATGCCAACCAGGGCGACTACCTCCTGGGCTGGGATACCGACGAGTTCCCCTTCAATGTCTACGAGACTACCATGTGTATGTATGAAGTCCTGAAGGCCGGCGGCCTCACTGGCGGCTTCAACTTCGATGCCAAGAACCGCCGCCCAAGCTACACCATCGAGGATATGTTCCACGCCTATATCCTGGGCATGGATACCTTTGCCCTGGGCCTGCTGAAGGCTTCCAAGCTCATCGAGGATGGCCGCATCGACAGCTTCCTGGCAGAGCGCTACGCCAGCTATCGCACCGGCATCGGTGCCAAGATTCGTGCTGGGGAGACCACCCTGGAGGAGCTGGCTGCCTACGCCGAGGAGATGGGCGCTCCCGAGCTTCCCGGCTCCGGCCGTCAGGAATATCTGGAATCCGTGGTGAACCAGGTTCTCTATTCCTGATATTCTATGAAACACCAAGCCTTCAACCCCTACCTCCCCTCCTGGGAGTACATCCCCGATGGGGAGCCCCGGGTTTTTGGAGATCGGGTCTATGTCTATGGCTCCCACGACCATTTCAATGCCCCCATTTTCTGTGTCGGGGACTATGTGTGCTGGTCCGCTCCGGTGGCGGATGTGTCCGACTGGCGGTATGAAGGGGTGATCTACCGGAAAAACCAGGATCCCCGGAACCGGCTGGGGCTGCGTCTGCTGTTTGCGCCGGATGTGGTCCGGGGAGTGGATGGCAGGTATTACCTCTACTATGCCTTTGATTTTATGGGCATCACCGGTGTGGCGGTGTGTGATACCCCCGCCGGGGTCTACCAATTTCTGGGATATGTGCGCTATGCCGACGGCACCGTCTGGGGCCGCCGGGAGGGGGATCAGTTCCCCTTTGACCCTGGCGTGCTGGTGGATGACGATGGCCGGGTGTGGCATTATTCCGGGTTTTACACCCCCACCCCCGCCCTGGTCACCGGAGGCAAGCACCTGCGCAACGACGGGGGCGTGGTTATGGAGCTGGAGCAGGATATGATGACCATTCGGGGGGAGCCAAAGGTTCTTTTCCCCAAGGAGGGCCCCGGTTCCTTTCCGGATCATGAGTTTTTCGAGGCCAGCTCCATCCGCAAGGACGGGGATACCTATGTCTTCGTCTACTCCTCCCGGCATAACCATGAGCTGTGCTATGCCACCAGCCGGTATCCCGACCGGGACTTTACCTTCGGGGGAACCCTGGTGAGCCTGGGGGATCTGTTCCTGGACGGGCGGTGCGATGAAAAGCGGGGCCTGAATTATCTGGGCAATACCCACGGGGGAATGGCCCAAATCGGGGATGCCTGGTACATTTTCTACCATCGCCAGACCAATCGCCACTCCTACTCCCGCCAGGCCTGCGCTGAGCGCCTCACCCGCCTGGGGGAGGGCCGATTCTGTCAGGCGGAGGTTACCTCCTGCGGCCTGAACGGCGGGCCTCTGGCGGGGAAGGGCGAATATGAGGCCCGGATCGCCTGCAATCTGTGGAGCCGGGAGGGCGTGGGCCGTTATGACGGTGCTGCCCCCCGTAGACGGCTGAAAGATCACCCCTATTTCACCCAGACCGGAAAGGACCGGATGGAACGGGGGGACCAGTACATTGCCAATTTCAGGGACGGTGCTGTGGCGGGGTTCAAATACTTTGACTTCCGGGATACCCGGAGCCTGACCCTGACGGTCAGCGGGAAGGGCCGGGGCCGGATCCAGGTATCCCACCTGCCGGATTTCTCCGTTGTGCTGGGGGAAATACCCCTGTGCGCCACCGGCATCAGGGCCCAGTGGACGGGGAAGATCCCCATGGAAAGGGGCGTCAGACCCCTCTATCTTCGCTACCGGGGCACCGGTGCCCTGGGCCTGCATAGCCTCCGCCTGGAATAAAACCGCTTCCGAAGCAGCCGCTCGCTGTCCAGGGCCATCCTGGCAGAGCTTCTGCGATTTTCTCAATGCTCTCATCCCGCCCCGACTCCCAGGGGCGGGATTTTTTTCTTACCGGATAGCTGAATATGGAAATTGTTTTTTCTTTTTTGAAACGGAACATGATACAATGATACTGCGACACAAACTGAATGAAACTTCCCACAGGTATGCATTTGAGCTTGGCAAAAATGCATGCCCATTTTCGCATACCTGTTTGAGGGAGTGGAAGTTTGTGTCGCAGCAAATGGGGCTGTGCGTTTTTCGGTGCGCGGCTTCGGCTGCGCACTTTTTCGCTCTGTGGCCAGAGGAAGCCCGGTAGCTCGCGAAAAAAACAGAGCCTGTTGTAGACTAGAAAAAGGAGAGATACAGTATGTTCACAGCAATCAGACCCCCAAAAATAGGCGGCAAGCTACTTCTGCTGGGGCTATGCGGGATAGCTTTGGCTATTGCCTTCGCCCTGGTGCTGGCAGGTGGCCAGCGGGAGGAGCAACCGGAAATCATCACAAAAACGGCATTGGAGAAAATTGTTCGTGTCAGCGAGCTTTCCACCTTCGAGGTGACATACAATGGTGTTGCCCAGGTGATGAATGAAAAAAAGCCAGAAAATGTGGATTACTATGTCAGTTATGCGGCTCAGGTCAAGGTCGGATTCGACTTTAGCAAAATTCGCTTTGATCTGGACAACGACGAGAAGCAGCTGGTTGTCCATATCCCCGAGGTCGCCATTACAAAAATCAGTGTGGATCTGCCTTCTCTGGACTATATTTTTATGAATGACAAGGCAAACACAGAAACCGCTTCGGCCCAGGCTTATAAGGCCTGCGAGGCGGATGTAGCCCTGGAGAGCGAAAACCAACCGGCGATTTTTGAGCTGGCCCAGCAAAATGCGGAGAATATGGTTCGAGCGCTGGTGGTTCCATTCCTGAAACAGATGGATCCTGAGTATACCGTGTCATTTCAGAGGGGGCATAACGATGAAGCGAATGATGGCGATGATCCTGTTGCTGGCTTCTCTGGCGATGCTGTGCGCCTGCGGCCAGAAAGCACCTGCTCCTGAACCGGAGATCCTCCAGATGCGAGCTATTTGCGAGCTGGCAACTATGGATTGCTATTATCACAATGTGGCGAAGTATTTTGAAGAGGATGCACAGGCGAGTTTCTTCTTCACGAAGGATAAGAAATTCTGGGTTGAGTATGCCGGAGAGGTGACCCTTGGCGTGGATGCATCCCAGGTAACCATGGAAATCCAGGAGAATGTGGTCACCATTACCATGCCGCCTGCAAAGGTGCTGAGTGCGAGGGTATACAGCGATTCCCTGAATTCGTCGTCTTACATTGTGGCCAAGGACTCTGCGCCTGTTACGGTGGAAGATCAGGGCATTGTGTTCCAACAGGCCCAGGAGGAGATTCTTCGCTCGGCCTCTCAGAATCAGACGCTCCTGGCGAGAGCCCGGCAGCGGGCAAAGCAGCTTTTGGAGGACTATGTGACCAATCTGGGGAATGCCATCGGCAAGGACTACCAGGTGCGATGGGTGGACTTGGATGAACAGGGTAACAGAATGGAGGAACCGCAGCAAACAGCGCCCCCGGAGACAGGAGACTGAACGCGCATAGACAGAAGACGGAAGCGCATAATCATGCGGGCTCCGTTGCATTTCCAACCAAGAAACAGGCCCCCGGCTGGGGGCCTGTTCCTTGGTTGCCCATAATTCCGAAAAAGACCCCCGGGGCCAAAGAGGCCGCCGGGGGTGCCGAATATCCATCGGCGGGAAGGAGAAGAAGGAGGCGAAGATCAGATAACGGGGTTCGTGGCGAAGCCGACTTCCGGCGGCTCCGCCACCAGCCCCGTCACCGGCCTCCCGGAGGGGAGGCCGGCTGGGAACAGGGGTTAGGTGGAGGCTTTGGCCCGCTTCTTGTAGGACAGGAACAGCAGCACACCCCAAATTACCAGGATGGCGCTGATTACGCCGGTACCCGCCCACAGCAGTGCCTGCCAGGTGGGAACCAGCTGGACCACCCGGGTATCCGGGCTGATGCCGTTCATGCCGGCGCTGTTGATGGCGGAGTAGAGGACACGGTGGGTGGCCTCCCGCATGAGGTTCAGCACGGTGGGGTTATCCTGGGCACCTTCCAGGGAGAAGAAGCCCTCGTTGGTATTGAGCAGCTGGTCATTGCCGGCGTAGAGACCGCTGAAAATGGAGACATAGCTCTTGCACACATCACTGCCGATGTAATCGGACAGAACACGGCCCACGAAGCCTCATTCGCCCCGGAGGACATTGGTCAGCAGCTCTTTGCTGGCGCCGGTCCAGGTGCCGCCGATGCGGTTGTAGGAGGACATGATGGCGGTGCAGCTGTTGTCCTCGCAGTTTGCCAGGGCGATCTCAAAGGGACGCAGGTAGATCTCCCGGAGGGACTGCTCATGGCCAAAGACATTCAAACCGTTTCGGTTGGATTCCTGGTCGTTGAAGGCAAAGTGCTTCAGGAAGCACACAATGCCCTTTTCGTGAACGGCGTTCATCACCCGGGCAGCCATCAGGCCGCTCATCACCACATCTTCGGAGTAGTACTCGTAGTTACGCCCGGAGAAGGGAGTGCGGTGGATATTGATGGCGGGGGCGTACCAACCGGCGATCTGACGGTTGGTGCTGGTGGCGTGGAGGCCGTCCTCGCCAATGAGCCGTCCGAACTTGTCGCACAGGCTCTTGTTGAAGGTTGCGGCCAGAGTCGCTTCGGAGGGGTAGGACATACAGGTGGTTCCGCCGCCGATGAGGGTTGCGGAAATACCTGCGGGGCCGTCCTGGTCACCGATGGCGTTGAAGGCGATGCTGGAAATGGCAGAGGTACGATAGCCGCCAACACGCAGGAAGTATTCCATCTCGTCGTAGGTGATGCAGTCCAGCAGCTCGTCCCACAGGGGATCATCATAGGCCTTGCCCATGAGCTGCACCGCGGTCACCGTAGCTTCGCCGCCCAGGGTGGGAGCCTTGGCATCGGGATCCACGGGGACATCCTCGATGGACCAGTAGGTCTGCTGATCCACAATGGCCTGGTTCACTTCCAGAATCTGGGTTTTGGGGAAGGTGCCGGTCCAGTTGCTCCGGGTCAGGTAGGTGATATCGTAGCCCAGGTTGTTCAGATCCGCAGAGGCGAACTGATTGTGGATAGCGTAGCCGGTCTGGGTGGAGGTCTTGTAGCCCTCCGTGTCCTCGGCCACGGTATCCTTCTGAGCCAGGGGCGCGGCGCACAGGTCGGTCATGCCTTCCTTGGCAGCCAGGACATCCTGGGTCGCCTGGTGGGCGTTGAAGGCGGCAGTGAAGTAGTAGTCACCGCCCTGGAGGACATACTGACCCTCCCCGGAGGCATCATAGGCCTTCAGATAGGAACGGGGAACGGTGACCGTGAGGGTCTGGGTGGCACCGGGCTCCAGAATGTCAGTCTTGTCGAACTCCACCAGCTCCACGGCAGCCCGTTCAATGCCGCTCTCCGGCAGATAAGGCGCGCTCATGTAGAACTGGACGGAGGTCTTGCCGGAAACGGTGCCTGCGTTGGTCACATCTACACACAGGACATAATCCCCATTGCCATCCTTGGTGGCGGAGAAATTGCTCAGGTTGAAATCGGTGTAGGACAGGCCATAGCCGAAGGGGTACTGAACGGTCGTGTCGTAGTCGTAGTTGCCGGCATTTCCCTGGTTGCACATCTTGTCGTAGTAGCGGGTCTCGTAGTAACGATAGCCCACATAGATGCCTTCCTGGTAGACCACATAGTCATTGTACTGCTCGCCCAGGCCGAAGTCCTGATGGTTGGTGAAGGACAGTTTGCCCAGGTTCTGGGCTGCGGGGGAGGACAGCGCATCGAAGGCCCAGGTGTCCACCAGACGGCCGGAGGGGTTGGTCTCGCCGGTGAGGATCTTGGGGATGGCGGGCAGACCGGCCTGGCCCACGGTGCTTACGGTGATGACTGCGTCAATGCCATAGGCCTCGTTGTGGACCCAGTCCAGCTCCATGGGGTTGGAGGTGTTGATAATGACAATGTGCTTGCCGAAATTCTTGTTGCCGACCTCGGTGAGCAGTGCCTTTTCGATGGTGGTCAGCTGGAGAATGTGCTCGTTGCCCTCGTCTACGGAATTCTCGTAGTACTTGTAGTGGGGCAGGTCAGCGCCTTCGCCGCCGATACGGCCGATGACGGTAATGGCCACATCGTCCGGGCCCACATCGGCATAGGATGCTTTGGCCTCGGGGCTGAAGGTATCGGGATGGGTGTCTTTGATCAGCCAGGAGCCGGTGGCCATGCCCTGGCGCTCCTGCTCATAGCTGCGCTGATCGTAGCGATAGCGGCTGTAGTAGTAGTCCCACAGGGTCTTGTTCACCTGGAAGCCTGCCTGATCGAACACATCGTTCAGCCGCAGGGCGGAGCTGTCGTCGATGGAGCCGGAACCCACACCGCCGGTGATGAAGTCGAAGCTGGACATGGAGAAGAAGTGGACCTTCCGCTCATTTTCCCGGAGGGGCAGTGCCTTCTCACCGGATTCCATGGTGTTGTTTTCCAGCAGGACCACACCCTCGGAAAC
The DNA here is from genome assembly GCA_964428625.1 of uncultured Oscillospiraceae bacterium. GTDB lineage: Bacteria > Bacillota > Clostridia > Oscillospirales > Oscillospiraceae > Faecousia. The sequence goes on from CAYRYT010000020.1 coordinate 16,187, forward strand.
GATCTCCTCGCAGAGCTTTTTGCCCTGCTTGACCAGCTGCTTTTCCGACAGCTCCGAGGTGTAGTACAGGGAATTCTCCCCGCTTTCCCCCCCTGAATGATCTCCGTGGTGGGCTGGTTCAGATAGGTGGAGATAATGGACTTATAATTGGTTGTGATCACATTGGCGGCGATCATGGCCACAATGAGCACGATGGAGACCACCGCATAGACGATCACGCCCAGTTTGGATCTTTTTTTCATGGGTGTTACCTCTTAGTTTGTCCCCGGATCAATCCTGGGTGGGAACCAGATCGTTGAGCTGCAGATAGCTGCCCAGAGCCTCATAGGACATGAGCTTCTGCTTGGTGGGGGTGCTGCCCATCATGTCGAAGGCGTGCTGGGCGTTGGACACCAGCACCAGGGTGGACTGGCTGTCGCCATAGGGGGAGGTCAGCTGGTTGATGGCGTTGTAGGACCAGGAGGGGTCCACGGTGGTATCGCCGGAGCCGGTGACGATGAGAACGCTGTTGGTGTAGCCGCGAACCATGTCGTAGATGGTGATGGCACCCAGCTCCTCGTCATACTTACCCCATTCGTAGCAGTCCCGGATGTAGTCGGGTCCGATGTTGGCACCCATAATGAAGATTCGGCCGCTTTCGGGATCCAGGGCCTGCTCCATGTCCTCCAGGGTGGGGTACTGGGAGTGCATATCGTTGACGAAGCTGAAAGCGGGATAGATCAGAACCATGCCGGCAATGTCGCTGCCCAGACCCTGGGACTCCCGGCGCTCCTCACGCTGAGAAGCGGTCAGGGCGCAAACCACGCCACCCTGGCTCTGGCCCATGAGGCAGATGTAATCGCTGTCCACGAAGTCCAGCTTCTTCACTTCGTCGATGACCAGATCCAGGTCCTCCACCTCGGTTTTGACGGACATGGTATCCCAGCTTCCGCCGTACTCGTCCCAGGGTTCGGCATCCTTCAGGCCGCTGCGCACGCCACGGCTGTAGTTTTCCTTCTGGCCGGGAGCGCCGCCCACGAAGTCAAAGGCGTAGGCGATGTAGCCGTTCTCAATCCAGGTGTTGGCCCAGTGGGCGGACTTGTAACCGTTGGAGTTGGTGTTGTAGCCGTGGCACTCGATGCCCACGCCCCAGGTGCGGCCTTCGGGGTTCTCCAGCCACTGGGGATTGAAGTCCAGGGGCACCTGGAAGTAACCGTAGATGGTGTAGGTCTGACCATCGGCCTTGGTGATCTCCAGATTGTGGACGATGTTGTAGAAATTGCTGGGATCGTCAGTTTCCTCTTCTTCGGGATTGCTCATCATGATGAAGCCATCCTCCCAGTACTTGTTGTCGGCGGTGTCGCTGCCGCTGATGGCGGCAACCTCAACGCCAAACTTCTCCTTGTTCATCTGCTTGGCCAGGTCGTAGGTCATGCGGAAGCCGGTGTCCTTATCGGAGCCCTTGTCTTCGCCGGGCTGGACGCCGCAAGCGCACAGGGACAGGGTCAGAACGACCAGCAGGAGCAGGGCTGCCATCCGGCGGCCATAAGTCAAAAAGCCTGTTTTCATTTTCGTGATTCCTCCTAAATATTTTCGCGACGCAGTGTTCGCTTTGCAATCATATCACCAAAAAACCTCCCTGGGGGGAATTTGCGAAAAACTGCAGGATAATTGCGAAAAACGGAAAAGGACGAGGGGCCGGTGGCCTTCCTCGTCCTGGAAATCTTAGGTTGGTTGGGATGGGGCATCGCCCTGCCCCGGAATCAGGATCTTGACCGCAAAAAGTTCCTCTTCCAGCGTCATGCGTAGAACCGCGTCGTATTTTTCGCAGATCCGGGCGATGCTTTTGGTACCGAAGCCGTGGTTCCGGTCATCGGCCTGGGTGGTTTGGGGCAGACCATCGGCAAATTGCAGGGTCCGGCGGCAAACATTTTCGCACAGGACACTCACCATGCTCCCCACGGCACTGACCCGCAGGCGCAGATGCCGGTCTGCCACCGGCAGATCCACCAGACAGTCGATGGCATTGTCCAGCATATTGCCGAAGAGGGCATACAGATCCACCGGCCGCATAAAGCTCAGCCGGGCACCGTCCACCATCATGGTGAAATCGATGCGGTGACGCTGGCAGACAATACTCTTCTCCGTCAGTACCGTGTCCAGGGCGGCGTTGCCGCTGCGCACGATGCACTCATACCGGTTCAGCCCCGGCGTGTCCGGGGCCTGGAGGCTGCTTTTGGCGGGGGCACCCTGCATATGCTTCATGTCGTGGTATTTGATGTTCACAAGCTCCGTCAGATCCCGGGCCAGAGCGTACTGCTGCTCCTGCTTTTTCAGCAGGACATCGGTCATATTCCGCTGGTAGCGGATCCGCCCCACTGTCAGCAGGGAGAAAATGAGGAAATACACAAAAGCACTCATGAGGAACCGGTACCCTGCCACCAGAACATACCGCACAAACCGATCCTCGATTTGAGGGGTAAAGGCGTTGAGGAGAAATACGCAGCTCACCACGCAGTAGCTGGCGGCATTGATGATGCGGTAGATGTCCCGGTCGTAAAAATTCAGATCGTCATAGAGCCGCCCCAGCCAGAAACAGACCAGGCATATGAGAAGGGTGGAAATCAGGTCGTAGGGATAGATACCCAGGACGGCATCGGTGATGTAGTAGAGAATATCGCCCACGGCACTGGCACAGAGCTGGGCGGTGGAGGGAAGCAGATGGGTCAGAAGGATCAGATCCAGGGGCGCGTCAAAGCAGATCCCCAGACAGCACCCCAGGAGCACCAGCATCACAAGATAGGGGTAGCTGAAAAGAATCCAGCTGTCCCCATCGAGGAACAGGCGCACCATGGCCATCGTCACCACTGTGTCGCTGAGATTGTCGATGTAGGCCATGTTGACGAGGCAGCCGCTGTTCACCACGGCGAAGGCGGGAATGCTCTCCAGGGCATCCCGAACCTTATAAATGGAGTCCCGTTGGGAGAAAACCCCCTGGCGGGTGTGGTAGAGGACATTGTCCCGCTCCTTGCTCACATAGATCAGGTCGTCCAGGTTGATCCGGACAAAGCGGCCGTCGGGGTCCTTCAGCACCAGATCCCGGGTCTGGGCCTTTCGCTGGAGTGCCTGCTTCACCACCCGGTCAAACTTGTACTGAAAATCCCGTTCGTAGCACAGGGGCTTGAGAATGTAGTCCACCGCTGCCACCTCGTAGCCCCGAATGGCAAAGGCGGGGGTGATGGTGATGAACATGACCAGGATATTTTTGTCCCGCTCCCGGAGCTTGTGGGCTACATCCATCCCGTTCATCCGGGGCATCATAATGTCCAGCATGGCGATGTCGTAGTCACTTTGGTATTCCGCAAGGAATTCCATCCCGGAAGCAGCGCAGGGAGAAAGCACTGGCATCATGATTGAAATAGCGGGCAACAAAGGCCCGGGCCTGTTCCTGAAAAGTCTGGTCGTCATCCACAACAGCGATTCGCAGCATAGCTTTCGCTCCTCTCTAGAGAATGGTTCCGGGAACCGGGGCCGGCATGGCACCGGAAACTACCATGAACATAGCATATTTCCACCGGGATGTCAACCGGCGACCGCTCCACACCCTTTGGAGCCGGGGGAGGGGTATGTGATAAAGCCCCTTGCGGAAATGGATCCGTGGGGCTTTGGTGGGTACCGGAAAAAACAAAAATCAGGAATTCGTGGCTTGCACAAATTCCTGATTTTTGGCAGGGGCACAAGGACTTGAAC
>CAYRYT010000021.1:0-19664 GCA_964428625.1 uncultured Oscillospiraceae bacterium
CCATCTTGGCCTTATCCCGGACACCGATCTGCCGCAGCTCAATGCGGGTGTGGAAAATGGAGGCCAGGTTCTTCACCAGCTCCCGGAAATCCACCCGCTCGTCAGCGGTGAAGAAAAACAGAATTTTGCTGCCGTCGAAGGCATATTCCGCCGAAACCAGCTGCATATCCAGGCCATGGTCTCCGATCTTCTTCAGGCAAATGTCATAAGCCCGCTTTTCCTTATCCCGGTTTTCCGCGGCGGTGCGCTCATCCTGGCGGGTAGCCATGCGCAGGACGCACCGCAGGGGAGCCACCACTTCCGAAGTGGGGATGGTATGGTTGCCCCCGGCACAGTAGCCGTATTCCGGCCCCCGGGCTGTGTCGATGATCACATGGTCCCCCTGCTTCAGGGTCAGGCCGTTGGGATCAAAATAATAAACCTTCTGACCGGGGCGGAACTGGATATCCACCACCTCCACGGTGGTGGCCGCCTCGGGCTGGGTGATGATTTCTTCTTCCATTTGTATACTCCTCGTAAGCCGCCAAGGCGGCGATTATCGCAGTGCCCACACCAGGTAGCCGCATATGGCACCGCAGGACACATTGCCCTGGGCATAGGCGCTGCATTTTTCCAGCTCCTCCACAGCGCGGAGCAGCTCCCCGGGGGAGCGTCGGCCGCTGAGCCACTGGGCCATGGGGGACAGGGAACTGCCTCCCACCCGGACGGCCAGGGCACTCTCCAGGATCTGGGCCCACTGATCCAGCTGGGGGATCAGCTGATCCCGCTTCCACTTTTCCATGGGTGCCAGCACCGACACCAGGGCCAGACTGTCCCGCCGGCCATAGGCCTTCACAAAGGCCTGGGTCTGGGGTGACTGGAGGGCATCCCCCTCCATAAGGGTCTGGGCTTGGCCCAAATAGCCGCCGCTGCGGCTGATGGCCCCGGTGATAACCGCCTCCTGGGCCTGGGGATAGGCCTGGGCCAGGGTTCTGCGCAGCAGCTCCTGGGGCAGCGGATGGAGGGTCAGCTCCCGGCAGCGGGAGCGCACCGTGGGCAAGATTTTCTCGGGATTGTCCGTCAGCAGGAGGAAAACACCGTAGGCCGGCGGCTCCTCCAGCACCTTCAGCAGGGCATTCTGGCTGGCAATGCCCATATCCTGGGCTCTGGGGAAGATGTAGATCTTCCGCTCCGCTTCGTTGGGCTGGATATAAATATCCCCCCGAGCCTGGCGGATCAGTTCCACGCTCACCATTTTTTTCTCCGGATCGTCAATGGTGATCACATCCGGGTGATTCCCCTCCAGCACCTTCCGGCAGGGGTGGCAGACGCCGCAGGGTTTATCCCGGCCCTGGCACAGGATCGCCGCGGACAAAAGCCGGGCCAGGGTGTGCTTTCCCGACCCCTGGGGACCGGAAATCAGGTAAAAGTGGGAAATTTGTCCTATTTTCAGACTCTGCGCCAGATTTTCCTTCAGCCGGTCATTCCCCAGCAGCTGTTCAAAGGCCATATTTCCCTCCTGTGTTTGATATTATCCCCCGCAGGGGTGATGCTTAGCCCCACAGGGCGGACAGCATGGGCACGACCTGCTTCTTCCGGCTCATGACCCGGGGCAGGAACACCGCATTGTCCTTGGGATGGCAGGAGAATGCCTGCTTCACCGTTTCGTCGTCACCGATGTAAATGATCTGGGTACCTTCCAGGAGGACATCCGTGAGCATGAGGATCATCATGGAGAATTTCTTCTCCGCAGCAGCGACACGCATGAGCTCCAGGAACTCATCCTTCCGCTCCAGCATGGCGGGGCTGTCCACGCAGGTGATCTGGGCCACCGCCAGGTCGTGACCGGCGATGTGGAACTCCTTATAGTCGGAGTAGAGCAGCTCCCGGGCCGTCTTGCCGCCCATGGAGGCGGAGAAGATCTTCTTACCCAGCTCGTCCAGGGAGATGTTGGCGATGCGGGCCATCCGCTCGGCAGTGCGCCGGTCCCGGGCGGTGCAGGTGGGACTCTTGAACATGACGGTATCGGACAGGATCGCCGCCGCCATCATGCCCGCCATCTTCGCGGAGGGCATCAGGCCCCGGTCCTGGAACATACTGGCAATGATGGTATTGGTGGAGCCGACGGGCTCGTTGCGGACATAAATAGGGCTGGTGGTCTGGATATCCGCCAGGCGGTGGTGATCGATGATCTCCAGGATATCCGCCTCCTCCAGACCGGGGACGGACTGAGCGATCTCGTTGTGGTCCACCAGAACCACCCGCTTGCGCCGGGGGCGGAGCAAATGGTACCGGGTGAGCACACCCACGACTTTCTCGTTCTCGTCCAGGATGGGATAGCAGGGATCCCGGTGCTTCAGCACCTGCTCCCGCACATCATCCACCCGGTCTTCCAAATGGAAGCAGACCAGATCCTCCGTCCGGCAGATCCGGCTGACAGGGGCGGACTGGAACAGGAGACGGGCAGCCCGGTAGGCCTCCCAGGGGGTGGAGATGATACAGGTGGTGGTGGGCAGATCCCGCAGCTCCTCCGGCAGCTCCGCCTGGCACAGGATCAGGGCGCTGACATTCATTTCCAGGGCCCGGCGGATCATATCCGGCTGGTCGCCGCACAGGACGATGGTCTGGGGCCGGTTGAACAGCAGCTCCTCCCGGCTCTGGGGCAGGGCGATAAACAGCTCGCCGCCGATGGTATCGGTATTCTCGCCGGCGGCATTGAGGATCTTGCCCTCCAGTACCGACAGAACATTGAACAGGGGCACTTTCTCCAGCACGCCCAGGGTGACCAGGGCCATGTTGTAGCTGGCCACATCCTCCCGGGAGAGCATACCGTAGAGGGTGCCGTCCTCATTGGCAACAGGCACGGCACCGGCGCCGCCGATCTTCTCCAGAACGGACCAGGCCCGGCCCACGGTTACCGCACCAGACATAATGGGCGGCCGGTCAAAGTCCAGGTCCTTGACCTGGGTGTGCATACTGGTGATGAGCTTGGGGGGCTGGAAACCAAAATAATCCAGCACGATCTGGGTCTCGTCGGACACATGGCCCAGGCAGGCAGCCTTGTATTCCCGGTCGCCCAGGGCATTGCGCAGGGCGGCATAGGCCATGGCGGCCACGACGGAGTCCGTATCCGGATTTCTGTGTCCGGTCACATAAATAGGATCCATGGTCAAATTCCTTTCGTATTCTCAATTGATTCAGGCCGTGATCTCTCCGGCCAGGCTATGTGCAAACAATTCCTTCACTTCTTCCGGTTGGGCGCCCTGGCCCAGGCACCACATGAGCTTGGTCATGGCGGCTTCCGTGGTCATATCCCGGCCCTGGATGACCCCGAGCTCCAGGAGCTTATTGCCCACCTGGTAGACCCGCAGGTCGGAGCTGTCGTAGAGGCATTGGGTGGTGACCACCACGGAGATCCCCGCCTCCACCGCCCGGTGGAGGCCCTGAAGGCCCTGGTGGAGGACATTGATGCCACCCAGGCCAAAGGCCTCGATGACAATGCCCCGGTAGCCCATGTCCACCAGCATATCAAAGACCCGGGGGGACAGGCCGGGGGTGAGCTTCAGCAGGAACACATCGTTGCTGATCCCGTCGGCCAGGCGGGCAGGGCCCGTGGCCCGGGGCAGCACCCGGGGATCCACCGTCAGGCCCAGGCCGGTGACCCGGGCAGCATAGCGGGCATTGACACTTTCAAAAGCCGAGAAGCCAGAGGCCCGAACCTTCACCGCCCGGCATCCCAGGATCACCTTCCGATCAAAAGCCAGGAACACGCCATTGTGCCCCGCCGCCGCCATGGCAAAGGCGGTGCGCAGATTGTCCGGCCCGTCGCTGAGGATATCCGCCAGGGGAAGCTGGCTTCCGGTGAAAACCACCGGCACATCGATATTTGGCAGCATATAGGTGACGGCGGAGGCGGTATAGGCCATGGTATCCGTGCCGTGGGACACCACAATGCCATCGAAATCCCCACGCTCCCGGAAAATATGCCGGGCAATCTCCACCCACTGATCCGGGTGGATGTTGGACGAATCCAGGCACATCACATCCCGGACGGTGATATCATAATAGGTTCGCAGCTGCTGGATCTCCCGCTCCATCACCCCGCTGCGACGGGGTTCCAGGCCGTCGCTCCCCGGCATGGACGCAATGGTACCGCCGGTGGTCAGCAGAAGAATGCGCTTTTTGTTGTCCATAGAACGCCTCCGCATGGAAATATTCTCTCTAGGATATATTATAACGGTTGTTCCCGGAAATAGCAAGAAAAAGCTTTCCCAAACATCTCCCCGGGTGGTGAAATGATGGATAAAACCTGGGATAAAGGGAAAAGCCCCCGGCAGGAGCCGGGGGGCTTTGGTTATTGGGTGATATAGTAGAGCGCCAGCATGATGACAGCCAGGGCCAGGTAGATCCCGCCGGCCACCAAAATGGGGTTGGGGGACTTGCGCACAGCCGCTTTCCGCTCCCGGTAATCCAAGAAGCTCTCGTTCTTCTCCGGCTGTTCCAGACGATTGGAGGGCCAATGGATGGTGAACACAGACTTGACGCTGTAGGCCACCATATCGAAGGCACCCTGATTGCGGAAGTATTTCAGTCCGCCGGTACCCATCAGGATCACACCGGCCACAAAGAAGCCGTCGCACAGCCGCTGGGTCAGGGGATATTCCATCTCCCGGTTCATGAACACAACGAACAGGGAAATCAGCAGCCCCGCGATCAAATTGGCCAGGAATTCCTTCTGCTTTTCCGTCATGGTCACTTCAGGATACTCTTGTACCGCAGGAACTCCTCCTCGTTACACATAACGAAGTGGCCGGGCTTGATCTCCCGGAAGGAGGGCTTATCCACGGAGTAGTCATGCTCCGCCAGGGGCACATACTCGATCCGCTTTCTCTGCTTCTCGTAAATGGGGTCGGGCAGGGGAATGGCGGACAGAAGGCTGCGGGTGTAGGGATGGAGGGGATTGAGGAACAGCTCGTCGGAGGGAGCCAGCTCCACCATCTTGCCGAAGTACATAACGCCGATCCGGTCGGAGAAGTACTTCACCACGGACAGGTCATGGGCAACGAAGAGAATGGTCAGACCGAAGCGGTCCCGCAGGTCGTTGAGCAGGTTGATAACCTGAGCCTGGACGGACACATCCAGCGCGGACACGGGCTCGTCGGCGATGATCATTTCGGGGTTCATGATGATGGACCGGGCCACGCCGATTCTCTGGCGCTGACCGCCGGAGAACTCGTGGGGGTAACGGCTGGCGTGCTCGGGCACCAGGCCCACCAGCTCCAGCATCTCAAAGACCTTCTGGTCGATGACCTTCTGATCCCGCTCACCCTGGATCACCAGACCCTCGGCAATGATCTCCCGAACGGTCATACGGGGATCCAGAGAGGCGATGGGGTCCTGGAAGATCATCTGGATCTGGGTGACCAGACGGGTATTCTTGGCCTTGCGCAGCTCGTTGCGGTACTCGGCCTTGATGGCGGGCTTTTCCTGCTCGTCAGCCTTGGCCAGGAGCGCTTCATACTTCTCCTTGCACTGGGCCACCAGGATCTTGGCGTATTCCTTGTCGCAGTTCTTCTGGTCGAAGTCCGCTTCCTTCATCAGCTTCTTCTGCTGAGCGATCTTCTCGTCCCGCTGGGCCTTAAGCTGGGCGGCCTGGGAAGGATTCTCCTTTACAGCCAGCTCATAATCGGCCTTGGCCTGCTTGATGGCCTCTTGATAGGAGCGCTTGCCGGCGGCAATGCGCACGCCCTTGAAAATGACATTACCGGAGGTGATGTCATAGAGCTTGATGATGGAGCGGCCGGTGGTGGTCTTACCACAGCCGGACTCGCCCACCAGGCCGAAAACCTCGCCCTTCTTGATATCGAAGGAGACATCGTCCACGGCCTTGGTCTCAAAATCGCCGGCCTTGAAATACTGGCAAAGGTGCTCAACCTTCAGCAAAACTTCTTCATTATTCGGCATGGTCTGCACCTCGCTTTTCCTTCATTCTGGCGATCCGGTCCCGAATGACCTTGGGAGGCTCCACCTTGGGGGCATCGGGGTGCAGTAGCCAGGTTGCTGCATAGTGGGTGTCGCTGATCTGGAACATGGGGGGCTGCTTCTCGAAGTCGATCTGCATAGCGTACTTGTTCCGGGCGGCAAAGGCATCACCCACAGGGGGATAAATCATATTGGGGGGCGTACCGGGGATGGCATCCAGCTTCTCATCGGTATCCAGGTCGGGCATGGAGGACAGCAGCGCCCAGGTATAGGGGTGGGCGGCGTGGTAGAACACATCCTCGGCCGTACCCTGTTCCACGATCTTACCGGCGTACATAACGGCCACCCGGTCAGCCATGTTGGCCACAACACCCAGGTCGTGGGTGATGAAGATAACGGACAGCTGGCGCTCCCGCTTCAGCTTGTTGATCAGCTCCAAGATCTGGGCCTGAATGGTCACATCCAGAGCAGTGGTGGGCTCATCACAGATCAGAATGTCGGGGTTGGCAGCCAGGGCGATGGCAATGACGATTCTCTGGCGCATTCCGCCGGAGAACTCGAAGGGATACTGGTTGTAACGCTTGTGGGGCTCGGCAATGCCCACTTCCTCCATGAGCTTGATGGCCCGGTCCTTGGCAATGCGGTGGGTGACCTTATCCACCACGCCGGAAGCGTTGAGCTTCAGGTAGTCGATGGCGGCAACGGTCTCCGCATCGAAGTCACGAACGGTATCCGCAGCCAGAATGTCGGTGTAATGCTTCTGGAGACGGTCGATGAGGTGGAGGATATTGGCCTTCACCAGCTCCATATCGGTGACGGCAGCGGCAGCCACCTGCCAATCGGGGGTCTTGCCCCGGGCGACCAGACGGTCAAACTTCTTCTGCTCCCGGTCATGAGCCCGCTGGGCCTTGGCGTTCTTATGGATGGCACCGAAGTACACATCCACCTCGCTCTTGACGCTGGGGATGAAGGTAAAGCTCAGGCTGTCCTTGGTGATGGCCAGGGGATCGATGGAAGCGCTTACAGCGGCCTCCATGTCCTTGATGACCTTGGAGCAGGCCTTACGGTCCAGCTTCTCAGCCTGGAACACGGCCTTATTGGCCTCCAGGACGGAGATCGCGGCGCTCATATTCTCCTTGGTCACCTGAGCGGAGTGCTTCAGGGCCGTCTTAGCATCGGAGATGAAGCCCAGCATGAACTCCTTGTCCAGATACTCCCGCAGGTAAGCGTTCAGCTCCTCCACAGGCATATCGGGCAGGGCCTTGCCGGAGAAGGTCACATAGTAACCCATCCGGAAGAAGTTGGGCACGGGCAGATTGACACTGGCCTCCAGGATCTCCCGGATCTCGTACAGTGCGGGGAGGATCTGGCTGTAGTCGTCGCTGCCGCTGGCGGGGAGCTGCCGCTTTAGGCCCTTGGCCAGCTCCTGGATCCGGGCGGCCTTGTCCTTGACCACATACTCATTGACAGAGGCGATGGCCCGCTTGGCGATGTCCGCGGTGCGGTTCACCGGGTCCTTCACGGACTTCTTCTCCATCTCGAAGGCCAGGCTGTTGATGTCGGCAATTGCCTCCACAGCGGCCTCATGGGCAGTGTTGTAAGCGGCCTCCAGCTGGGTGTGCTTCGTCTCGAACTTGTCGAAATCCTTGCAGTTCTGGCTGATCTTGTCGGCCTTGGCCTTGTCACCCTGGGCCACGGAGTCGATCATTGCCTTCTCCAGAGCCTTCAGGTAGGTATTGAAATTCTCCCGACTTTCCCGCTGACGGGCCTTGCCCTTGAGGATCATGGCCTCGGTCAGCTGCTTGCCGATTTTCACGATGGGGTTCAGGCTGGACATGGGATCCTGGAAGATCATGGCGATTTTGTCGCCACGGATCTTGTGGAACTCCTCCTCGCTGATCTTCAGCAGGTCCTTGCCGTCGTAGATGATCTCGCCGGACTCGGTGATGGAGTTGGCAGCCTGGATACCCAGGATCGCCTTGGAGGTCACGGACTTGCCGGAACCGGACTCACCGACGATGGCCAGGGTCTCGCCCTTGGCCAGGTCGAAGCTGATATCCCGAACCGCCTGGACCTTGCCATTGCTGGTGCGGAAAGAGATCCGGAGATTTTTAACAGACAGTTTTGTTTCCATTAGTCTTCCGCTCCTCTCGTAGTGGGGTTAAAGGCATCCCGCAGGCCGTTGCCGAACAGGTTGAAGGAAATCATCAGCAGGGCCAGGAAGACGCTGGGCCACAGCATGGCGTGGGGGGCAGTGGTCATGTTGGTCTGACCGGCGGAGAGCAGCGTGCCCAGAGTCGCACCGGCGAAGGCGTTCAGATCCACAATGCCCAGATAGCTCAGGTTGGTCTCGGAGCTGATAACACCCGGGATGACCAGGGCGCAGCTGGTGATGATGGTGCCCAGGGCGTTGGGGAAGATATGCTTGAACATCAGCCGGGCATCGGAGGCACCCAGGGTACGGGCAGCCATGACGAACTCCTGGCTCTTGTAGCGGTAGAACTGCTTCCGGGTCAGGGCAGCCATGCCGATCCAGCCGGTGAGCACGAAGGCGAACAGGAAGGACGGCACAACGCCCACCTTAGCGGCCAGGTGCAGCTGGAACAGGGTTGCCACCACGATGAAGGGAACGCCGGACAGCACATCGCAGATACGGTCCAGAACCATATCCACCATGCCGCCGTAGTAGCCCTGGATCGCGCCGTAGACGGCACCGATGGTCAGGTTGATGGCGGAAACGGCAATGGCGAAGAAGATGGAGAACCGGGCGCCCACGCCGATGGCGCAGAACAGGTCACGGCCCTGGGAATCGGTACCCAGGATGTAGGTGGGCTCCATGCCGTTGATGTACTGATAGTAGTTATAGTAGCAGATACGGGCCTGGACAGCACCGGACTTGGCGCAGGAATAGATATAACTGCCGTCGTCGCCCTCAATGCGCAGGGAGTAGTAGGGCGTGCCCTCGATGGAGGCGTTGGTGGAGTAAACAGGGACGAAATTGCCGTTGCTGTCCAGCTTGGCATTGCCCTTGTTGTCCACTTCGTACCAGATATTGGGGGCGCTGGTCTGGCCGCCGATGTCCTTGGGCTCCACATAGGGGTAGATGACCTGGATACCGGTCTCATTCTGCCAGTCCTGGATCTTGTTGAAGTCCTCCACGGACAGAACGCGGTAGGTCATACCCACTTCGAAATAGCGGTTGGTCTCGATGGAGTAGCTGGTACGCTCCACCATCTCGCCACGGTATTTCACAAGCTCCGTGTTCTCGCTGATGACCCGCAGGACAGGATCCATGCCGGTCTCCAGGGCAATGCCCTTCCAGTAGGTCATACCCACTTCGTTCTGGCTCAGGTGGGAACGGGCACCGTCCATGATGCCGATGTTCAGCTTGGCAATGGCGGGCACATAGGAGGGGCTGTTGTAGTAAATCTTGTCCTCATGGTTCACATCATAGGGCGAGACCACAGGGGCAATGAAGGAATACAGCAGCAGGCAGATCAGGATAATACCGGCAACGACGGAAGACTTATTCTTGCTGAAGCGCAGGAAGGCATCGGCAAAGTAGCCCCGGGCTTTGGTTTCCAGCTTGGTATCGTGGATCCGTCCATCCATCTGGACAAACTGGAACTTCTCCTGGGGAATATGTTCATAATTCTGATTCTTATTCATTTCTTAGACCCCATTCTGATACGAGGATCGATAAAGCCGTAGCTGATATCGACCACAAGGCTGGCTGCCAGACCGATAGCGGTATAGAAGCAGGTGGTAAGGATGAAAATATTGTAGTCACGGCCATTGATGGCGTTGAGGGTCAGACCACCCACGCCGGGAATGCCGAAGATCTTCTCAATGATGAGGGAGCCGCTGAGGATGCCAACGAACTCACCGAAAATGCTGGGCAGAACCACGACCATGCAGTTCTTCATGGCATGGCGGATGGTGGCCTGGGCCTTGGTCAGGCCCTTGGTCCGGGCCAGGAGCATGAAGTCGCTGGTGAGGACCTCGGTCAGCTCCGCACGGGTGGTGCGGGTGAAGCTGGCGATCACGGAGAAGGACAGGGACAGCACCGCAGGCAGGATACTGACAAACATATCCCAGGAGAAATAGTCCGTACCGCCCTTCATAAGGAAGGGGAACAAGCCCAGCTTATAGCTGAGGAAATACTGGATCAGGAACGCATATACAAAGCTGGGCACCGATATACACACCATGGTCAGGGTGGAAATGGCATAGTCGATCCAGGTATTTTTCTTCAGAGCGGCAAAAATACCCAGGCCAACGCCCAGCGGAATACTCCAAATAATAGAATAGATGTTGACGATCATGGTAGCAGGGAGCTTTTCCATGAAGACATCGATGACATCACGGCCGTAGTATGTTTTCTCACTGACGCCCCAGTCGAATTTTGTCAGAACATTTTTTACAAAGATGCCGAACTGCACCATATAGGGCTTGTCATAGCCCATGGCTTCCCGGCGGGCCTGAACGGCCAGGGTATGGGGACTTTGGGGGTCCAGAGGCAGCGGGGGCAGCATCCGAACCAGCACGAAGCACATGCAGGTGATGATGGTGAAAACCACCAGCATATAGAAGATTCTTTGCAGTGTATACTTAAACATATGCACCCTCCTTATAAGCATGATCTCCTCCCACAACCAGGGAGGGACACGCCCTTTGAGTGTGTGAGAATAATACAAACTGACACTGTTGCAGGGGTGTTACCCCCCGCAACAGTGTAGTTATTTCGTTAATGCGGGAACCGCCCGCGGGGAAAGCGCTTAGTAGGTCAGCTCACCGTTGACGGAAGCGACATAGTCGGTCCACTCGGTGTCGTTGTACTCATAGCGCAGGTAGGTGATGCCGCCGAAGCCCATGACGGGATTGTACTCTTCGACAACATAGTAGGCCTTCTGGCTCAGCAGCTGCATGGAACCAGCCTGGGACAGGGGCAGGTAGTTGTACTCCAGCAGGACGGCCTTCTCGATGCCAGCCATGATCTCCAGACGGACATCGTTGCTGACCTGGCCCTCACCGAAGTTGTAGTCCTTGCCGGACACGGTAACGGTGGTGCCGTTCATGCACTGCTGCCACTGGGACAGGTTCATGGTGATCTCCTCACCGTTGATGGTCAGGGTCATATCCACATCGGTGGCGCTCCACCACTGCGCATCGTACTGGTAGTTGGGGTTGGTGTAGACTTCCATCAGACCGTAGGGATCCATAGCGGAGCCGTTCCAGCCACCCAGAACCACATCGCACAGGCCGGCCTTAACCTGGTCGGACCAGTTGTTGCCCAGAGGAGCGGAAGCGACGAACTCGATCTTGCCCTCGAAGGGAGTGCCGGCAGCAGCCAGGTTGGCCTTGTCGGTCAGCCACTTCAGCATCTTCAGCATCTTCTCGGAAGCAGCGGAGTCGGAGCCGTTGGCGTAGGTGATCTGGATGGTCTGATCGCAGATGCCGTCGCCGTCGGTGTCGGTGACATAGTCGGCAGCCAGAGCCTCGTCATAGGCGGTACGGAACCAGTTGCCAGCCTCGACGGCATCGTAACCGGTGATGGAGGCGACAGCGTCGTCCAGGGATTCGAACTTGGTGGTGTCAACACCGTAGACCTCGCACAGAGCCTTCTTGGCCTGCTCGGTGTCACGGTACTTTGTGCCGGTATCGGGATCGCAGATGTAAGCGGTACCAACCAGGCCGAAGGCAGCGGAGTTGGCGGGGGAGTTCTCAGCGCAGTACAGATCCTTGTCGTAAGCCAGGCCCATAGCTCTGTGGAAAGAGACCAGGCTCAGGGTCTCCAGGTCGTACTTGGTCTGGTCGAAGTCGGCGGCAGCCTCACGCTCCTGGATGGCGGGCATATTGCCGTTGAGGATCATGAAGTAAACAGCCTGGCCAGGGGCGAAGTGGGCGTAGTCGGAGTTACGATAGGTATCGTAGTCATCGGTCTCCAGACCATAAGTCATCAGCTCGCCCTTCAGGAACATCAGCTTCGCGGTAGCGGAGTCGGCAACGACCTGGCAGTCGATGTCGGTGGTCATGTACATGGGGTAGACCTTACCGTTCTGGGGATCCTTGTAGATGTGCTTGCCATCGGAGTAACCGTACCAGTTCTCGTTCTTGGTGAAGTGCATGCCCTTATCGGTCTGGAAGGAATCCATGATGTAGGGGCCATAGGAGCAGGTGGTCTCCACGGAAGTGTTGTAGGTGGAGGTGTAGGCGGTACCGCCGGCAGTGGTGATCTCCTTGATGCAGGAGTCATACAGGTCGGTCTTGACCAGCCAGTTGGAGGTCAGGGAGTACAGCAGGTTGAAGCCGCCCAGGGACTTGTTCAGAACCATGGTAATCTGGTAGTCGCCGCTCTGGTACAGGCCAACATTGGCGTAATCGTAACCCTCGGGGTAGATCCAGTTCAGGTACAGCTCGTCGTACAGCCAGCTCTCAGCGGTAGCCTCATCGGCACCGTTGGCTTCCATAGCGGCAGCCTTGAAGAAAGCGATCATCTCATTGACGGTCAGAGGAGTCTCAACGATCTCGTCAGCAGCTTCCTTGGTGAAGCCAGGAATAACAGAGTCGCCTTCCTTCCAGGGAGCGGCGTCGAAGTCGTACTCAGCACCGAAGGAGTACTTCCAGTTGATCCAGGCCTTCTCCTCGCCGTGAGCGGCCAGGAAAGCGTCCAGGTCAGCCAGCTTCTCGTTATTGATAACGGAGGAGAAGCTGGTGGTAGTGGTCAGGCCCTGGTTGGCATACATCTCGGCGCCAACAATGGAGAAGGAACCCTCATAGTAGTTGGCAGCGCGGTAGTTCTTCATCTTGGGATCCAGCAGGCGCTTGAAGGACTCAACATAGTCCACAGCGGTGATGGGGGTGCCATCCTGCCAGGTAGCGTTGGGGTTCAGGTCCAGGGTGTAAGCATAGCCAGCGGTAGCGGACTCGGGGATACCGAACTCAGGGTGGTCAGCCTTGATCTGCTCGGTGACATCCACGGGCTCAGCAGCGGCCATCTCGGGGACGACCACATAGCCGGCGTAGGGCTCCTTGCCATCGACGGGGTTGAGCTCATCGTTGAAGATGAAGCTGTAGAAGCCCAGGCTCAGGAAGTCCATGGGATAGGACTGGTCAGTAGTCTCGTAGGTGTGGGGATTCCAGTTGTTGGACAGCGTGACGACCCAGTCGGTATAGGTGTACTGGCCTTCAAACTTCTCAACAACCAGCTCGGGAGCAGCGGTGGTGCTGTCGCCGGCGGTGGTGCTGTCGCCGGTGGTGGTGGTGGTGGGCTGGGTGCCGCCGCAACCGGCGAACAGGCCAACAATCATCATCACAGCCAGCAGCATTGCGATTGTCTTCTTCATTTTGTTACCTCCTTAAATTTCCCTATGTCAGCGGAGCCACGATTGCAGCCCAGCGCATAGCCAATTTGGATCCGGCAATCAAAGCCTGTCGGAAGCCCGAAGAAAATGCAGGATTCGAAATCCAAACTTGCATTTTCCTCGTAAGATCGGTGGATTCCATCAATCTTTGCGCATATTTTACCACATATAAACCGGATTTTTCAAGGGTTTTATGAATAAATTTAAAATATTCGCCTTTTGTACAAGAGAAGTCCCCTTCATCATTGCATTCTTGTGCAAGATGTCGTTCGTCATTTGTGGACAGCTGCATCCTGCGGACACAACAAGGTTTTCATTCGTCACTGGTGGACACACCAGAATTTTCCCGATTTTGTTACGGCCGCAACCATGCTGTATGGACACTTGTTTCCCCGGAATGTGACCGCCCTCCTCCCCTGAAATAAAGCGTCCGGCGGGGCTCAAAGGCCCCGCCGGGTCTGAATTTCCCTTTCAGGTTTGGTCTGCCCGGTTCACCAGCAGATCCTCCCGCCCGTGGGGGCGGAAACGCTGCCAGATCAGCACCCCGGCAGCCACGGCACAGCTCCCCGCCGCCAGCAGCTGGCTGACCCGGAAGGGGCCAATGTAGAGGCTGTCCATCCGCAGGCCCTCGATCATCGCCCGGCCCAGGCCGTACCAGAATACATAGCCCAGGGCGATCTGGCCGTCGTAGCGGCGGTACCGGGACAGGAAATGCAGCCACAGGAAGCCCGCCGCATTCCACACGGACTCATACAGGAAGGTGGGATGACAATACTCCCATGCCTGGGTGATGTCGTTGAACAGGCCCATGCGGAAAAAGCTCTCCGTGGGAGCGCCGAAGGCCTCCCGGTTGACAAAATTGCCCCATCGGCCAAGCGCCTGGCCGATGAGGAAGCCCAGGGCCACCAAATCCAGCACCGCGGAGATCTTCAGCTTCCGGATTTTGCAGAACACCACCACGCCGATCACCGCACCGATGACGCCGCCATAAATGGCCAGGCCGCCGCTGCGGATATCCAGGACGGTAATGGGATCGGCGGCATAGCGCTCCCATTCGAAGGCACAGTAGTAAGCCCGGGCGCAGACAATGGCGAAGGGTGTCACCCACAGCACACCGTCGGTGATATCATCGGCCTTCAGGCCGAAGGAACGGCTCCTGCGCCAGGCGTAGGCCAGGGCCAGCATCAGGCCGCAGGCAATGATGATACCATAATAATGAATATCGAAGCCGAAAACCGTGAGAACACGGTCCGGATTCACCTCCAGCCCCAGAAAGGGGAACCGGATCAGGGAATAATCCTGGGGATTTACACGCATTCCATCTCGCTCCTTTCCTCCCGGGCCTGGGGCCGGATCACCGCCAGGGCGCTCCGCTCCCGGCGAACCACACGGCCCAGGAAGTCCTGCAGCTCCTCCCGGCGGATGTCGTTATAGATCTCGGGGAAGTCAAAATAGTCGTAATCGGAGAAATGATAGGCGCACAGGCGGAAGCAGGTGGTATCGAAGCTGTCCAGCTCCCGGATCCGCCGCCCCAGGGCACTGCGCTTCATCCGCAGGAAGGCCTCCTCCGTCACGCCCTCCCGGGCCAGCTTCTCCCCCTGGGCCACAATGGCATCCAGCACGGCCTGGGGATCCTCGCTGTCCCCGGAGGCGGTGAGCATGGCCATGCCATCCACCGTCTCAAAGCCGCCGCCGAAGGCGGAATCGATCAGGCCCTGGGTATACATCTTTAAATACAGTTCTGAGGACTCTCCGAACAGGGCCTCCGCCGCCAAGTCTCCAATGACCTCCCGGCGAATGGCCTCGTAGCCCCGGTCCAGAGGCTCACACTTGAAGGCCAGCTGGAACATGGGCATAGCCACTTCCATCTCCGCCTCCCGGTGGGCCGCCACAGGGGTCATGGCCTCCGGCCAGGCATCCACCCGGGTGACCGCCGGGCCTCCGGAGCCGGGCAGACGGGCCTGGGCCAGGGCGACCACCGCCTCGGGATCCACATCGCCCACCACGCACAGCACCATGTTCTCCGGCCGGTAGAAGGCCCGGTGGCACCGGTCCAGAATCTCCGGGGTGATCCGGGCGATGGACTCCCGGGTGCCCAGAATGGGCTGGGAGATGGGGTGGCTGGCATAGAGAAGCTCCATCAGCATCTCAAAGACCCGATTTTCCGGGCTGTCCTCATTCATGCCGATCTCCTGGCCGATAATGCCCTGCTCCCGCTGAACACTCTCGTCGGTGAAATATCCCACGCTGACAAATTCCAGCAGCAGATCCAGGCATGCCTGGAAATTTTCCGTGCAGGTGAAGAGGTATGCCGTCATGTCGAAGCTGGTGAAGGCATTGCATTTGGCCCCCAGGGCGGCAAATTCCGCCGACACATCCCGGCCCCCGGGCAGCTCGAACATTTTATGTTCCAGGTAGTGGGCCACGCCCTGGGGCGCGGTAAATGCCTGGCCGTCCAGGGTGAATTCCCGGTGGATGGAGCCGTAATCCGTGGCGAAATAGGCGTATTTCTTGGTGAAGCCCGGACGGGTATTCACCAGAACCGTCAGACCGTTGGGCAGGACCCGGCGTTCCAGGTGCTCTGCCAGTTTTTCATAGTATTTCATTGGGCGCCTCCCTTCAGGAAGTAGACCGTATGGGCTTCCACCGTCCGGGCAGCCTCCGCCACATCCCGGATCTCCACGGCCTGAATCGCCGCAAGATACCCCGCAACATCATAGGGCAGGCCGCTGAGGGCAGCGGTGGCATAGAAATTCTCAATGGCACCGGGGGAATCGTGGGTGCCCCGCAGGGCGGAGAGGAGTGCCTCCTTGGCCGCCGCCAGCTCCTGGTCGGTGATCTCTCCCCGGCGGCACAGCTCCAGCTCCCGGAGCACCTGCTCCACCACGGGATCCCGCTTGTCCCAGTCAATACCGGCACTCACCGTCAGAATGCCCTTGGAACCGTAATAGCCGGAGCCAATGGAGTAGCACAGGCTCTCCCGCTCCCGGATATGCATAAAGAGCTTGGAGGTCACGCCCCCGCCAAACACCATATTCAGCACCTGCATGGCCCCGAACCGGGGATCCCGGTTGGTCACCGGGGTCACGAAGCCCATGGCCAGCTTACCCTGGGCAATGTCCATCCGCTCGGTATAATCCCCGCCCGGGCCCGGCCGCAGAGGACTCTGGCAGGGGAGGGGCACCACCTGCCGCTCCAACTGGGACACCAGCGGTTCCAGCTGCGCCGCAACCTGCTCCATGTCGCAGCTGCCCACATAGAAGATCTCCACGGGACTCTCCCGGAGGATCCGGCGGTAGTGGTCATACAGCCCCTGGGGGGTGATGGCCGTCACATCCGCCGCCTGCCCCAGCCGGGGCAGGCCGTAGGAATCCCCGGCGCACAGATGCCGGAGCATCTGATTGCTGGCGTAGGCCTGCTTGTTGTTCAGCTCCGATTCAATGGTGGCGATGAGGTTTTTCTTCTCACTCTGGACATATTCCGGGCAGAAGCCCCCCGCCTCCACCCGGGGCTCCAGGAGCAGCTCCCGGATGAAATCCACCATGGGGCCCTGGATCCGATCCCTTGCCAGGGCGAAGCGGTCTTCCATAAAGCCGCAGTGGAAGCCGGTGGTCTGGTAGTCCCCCACCCGGCGCACCAGGCTGCCCACGGAAGCACCGTAGAGGGCATCCAGCCGGTGGGTGATGGCCTGCAGATCCCTGTGTCCCCGGCTGCCCCGGAGGAGCACCGCAGGGAGCAGGGCGTTGGCCGCGTTTTCCGGAGCGACCATGGGCCGGATCAGCTGCAAGCTGAGGAATGCCTGCTTGAACCGGCTGTCCCGGAAGCACCGGAGGGTCACCCCCGGCGCGAGAGTCTTGGTATCGATCATAATATCTCCTTGTGACGCTTATCAGGCAAAAGATATTGGTATTATAGCGCAGATTCCCCCAAATAGATAGCCCTGCGGGGAAAAATTTACAACCTGACCGTTGAGATTTTCCCCCGGATGCGCTATGATAGAGGAAACCTGTTTTATGATAAGGAGGATAAGCCATGGCATGGCTGGAAATTACCATTGATACCCACGCAAGTCAGATCGAATCCGTGGCCACGGCCCTGACCGCCGCCGGGTTTGCCGACCTGGTGCTGGAGGATCAGGCGGAATTCGAGACTTTTTTAGAGGAAAACCGGGCTTACTGGGACTATATTGACGAAAGCCTCCAGGAAAAGCTCCAGGGGCTGTCCCACATCAAGCTGTATCTGGAGGATACGGATACCGCCGGCATGGCCCGGCTGGATCTGGCCCTGGAAAAGCTGGGTCTGAGCAAAACCGTCGCCCCCCTGCCGGAGACGAACTGGGAGGAATCCTGGAAGGAAAACTACCCCGCCGTTCCCGTGGGGGAGAAGCTCATCGTCCTGCCCTACTGGCAGGTAGAGGACACCCAGGGACGGATCCCGGTGATCCTGGATCCCGGTCTGACCTTCGGCACCGGCGCCCATCCCTCCACCCAAATGGTGATGCGCACCATGGAGGCGGTGGTTCCTCCCGGGGCCAGATGCCTGGATCTGGGCAGCGGCAGCGGTATTCTGTCCATTGCCGCCCTGCGCCTGGGCGCACAGTCCTGCATCGGCATCGACATCGACCCCAAGGCCGAGGATATCGCCCGGGAGAACGCCGCCTACAACGGCTTCGCCTCGCCGGAATTCACCGCCCTCACCGGCAATGTCACCGAGGACCGGACGCTGATGGATCGCCTGGCCCAGGAACAATATGACGTGGTGCTGGTAAACATCGTAGCGGATGTGATCATCGGTCTTGCCCCCGTGCTGCCCCATTTCCTGGGGGAGAATACTACGGTGATCTGCTCCGGCATTCTGGACAGCCGCCTGGCGGATGTCACCGCCGCCCTGGAGCAGGCCGGCCTGGTGATTACCGGCCAGCTGGCCCAGGAGGACTGGCGCTGCCTCCAGGCAAGGAGGGCCCTATGACCATTCCCTATCGTTCCCGGCGGCTCCTCACCCGCATCGCCACGGTGGTGCTGGTACTGGCCCTGTCAGCCGCGGCGGTGTGGGCCCTGTGGATCGTCTGGCTGAACCGCTATGTGGTCTACACCCGGGATGGTGCCAAGCTGAATTTCACCATGCCCCTGGAATTCCCCCAGGGGGAGGTCGCTGCCCCGCCCACCGCCGGGGACACCATCTCGATTTATTATAATGATGGGGAGAATTCCCTGACCCAGTCCACTGAGCTGACCACCCTGAACGGTTACTATGTGGATGGGGAAGCCCTGAAGGACATCCCCACCGTCCTGTCCCGCCTCAAGGCCCTGCCCAGTGACACCACGGTGATGGTGGACATGAAGAGCATCGCCGGATACTTCTACTATAAGTCCAGCCTCGGCCCCCAGTCGGAGTATGTGGATGCCACCGCTATGGAAGCTCTGATGAGCTACCTGAAAAACGGAAAATTCTACACCATCGCCCGGATCCCCGCCTTCCAGGAGTATTATTTCCCGGTGCAGGAGGATCATGTGGAATACGGCCTGTTCATGGCCGGGGGCTATGGCCTGTGGATGGATGACCAGCGGTGCTACTGGCTCAACCCCGCCAGCGACGGCAGCCTTACCTTCCTCATCCAGATCATTCAGGAGCTGCGGGACTTGGGCTTTGACGAGGTGGTACTGGATAATTTCCGTTTCCCGGATACCCAGGAGCTGGAATTCTCCGGGGATCGCACCGCCGTCCTGACGAAAGCCGCCCAGACCCTGGCCTCTGCCTGCTGCACCGAGCGCTTCGCCCTGTCCTTCCAGGTGGAGGACGCGGCCTTCCCCCTGCCCGCCCAGCGGTGCCGGATGTACCTTAAAGGTGTGGAGGCCGGTGCCGTGGATGGGGTGGCCGCCGGTGCCGCCGTAACGGACCCCCTGGTGGAGCTGGTTTTCCTGACCCAGACCAACGACACCCGGTACAACGCCTACAGCGTACTGCGTCCCCTGGACAGCGCCGTGACTTCCGAATAAGAGCAAACTGCCTTCCCCCACCGGGAAGGCAGTTTGATCTGTTCCGCCAGGCCCCTGTAGGGGCCGATTCGTAATCGGCCCGCAAGGTAACGACATTTGAAAGCCCCCGCTGAGCCGGAAATGCTGAAAAAAGAAGGCTCCCCTTGGTAAGGGGAGCTGTCATGCGAACAGCATGACTGAAGGGATTGAAGCCCGGACACTCGAAAAGTGCGCGGCCACAGGCCGCGACGGGCCGATTAAGAATCGGCCCCTACTGGAGTGCAACGCAACCATCTGACTACTAGGGATATCGTTACCTTCCACCCCCTCCGGCACGGCGTTCGCCGTGCCACCTCCCCCTACC
>CAYRYT010000022.1:0-19611 GCA_964428625.1 uncultured Oscillospiraceae bacterium
CTCCACGGCGTTGCTCCGGGATAGAGTTTACAGCGTAAAACCCATGTTACCATGGGCCGGGTGGGCTCTTACCCCACCTTTTCACCCTTACTGGCCGGGGCCAGCGGTATCTCTCTGTTGCACTTGTCCTGAGGTCACCCTCGGCGGGCGTTACCCGTTATCCCTGCCCTGTGGAGCCCGGACTTTCCTCACGCCCAGCCTTTCGGCTTGGGCCCGCGGCTGTCCAACCTGGTCGCCGAAATATTGTACTGCATTTCCGGGCAAATGTCAAATATCCTTGCAAAATCTTTTCGGAATGTATATACTATAGGAAAGTCCCGGAGGGGGACGCTTGCAATGTTGGAAATGAGGGTATGCTATGAAAACCTTTGAACAGTATTTTACATCCCTGAAGGGGAAAAAAGTCGCCGTGTTCGGCCTGGGTGTCAGCAACCGCCCCTTGGTCCGTCTGCTTCTGGAATTTGGCTGCGATGTCACCGGCTGCGACCGCACCCCCCCGGAGAAGATTGATAAAGAAGTGCTGGAGCTGGAGCAGGCCGGGTGTAAGCTCCGGCTGGGGGAGGGGTATCTGGACGGCCTTTCCGCGGATGTGGTGTTCCGCACCCCGGGTATGCACCCCGGGAATCCTGCCCTGGAGACTCTCCGGGCCCAAGGGGCGGAGGTGACCTCGGAGATGGAGGTGTTCTTCTCCGTCTGCCCCTGCCACACCATTGCCGTTACCGGCTCCGACGGAAAGACCACCACCACAACCCTGATCTGCGAAATGCTCCGGGCCGGGGGGAAGAAGGTGTGGCTTGGCGGCAATATCGGCACGCCACTGCTACCCCTGACCCGGGAAATGGAGGCGGCGGATTATGCCGTGGTGGAGCTCAGCTCCTTCCAGCTCATGGACATGACCCACAGTCCCCAGATCGCCGTGGTCACCAACCTGGCCCCCAATCATCTGGATGTCCATAAGGATATGGCGGAGTATGTGGAAGCCAAGAAACGGATTTTCCGGTTCCAGAAGGCGGGGGAGCTGCTGATCGTCAACGCGGACAATGCCCTGACCGCCGACTTCCGGGGCAACGGGCGCACCAGAACCTTTGCCCGTCAGGGCCGGGGGGATATCCATTTGGTCGATGGGGTGATTTACCGGGATGACCAGCCGGTTCTGGACAGCCGGGACATTCTCCTCCCGGGTGTCCACAATGTGGAGAATTATATGGCGGCCATCGCCGCTGTGGAGGGCCTGGTGCCCGACGAAATCATCCGCCGGGTGGCCCAGACCTTCGGCGGTGTGGAGCATCGCATTGAGCTGGTGCGGGTCAAGGACGGTG
The DNA here is from genome assembly GCA_964428625.1 of uncultured Oscillospiraceae bacterium. GTDB lineage: Bacteria > Bacillota > Clostridia > Oscillospirales > Oscillospiraceae > Faecousia. Next base: position 1,320 of record CAYRYT010000022.1, read on the forward strand.
TCCGCTTCTACAACGACTCCATTGCCTCCAGCCCCAGCCGTACCATTGCCGGTCTGCGCAGTTTCCCGGAGAAGGTGATCCTGATTGCCGGCGGCTATGACAAGCACATCCCCTACGATGTATTGGGACCGGAGGTGTGCCGCCATGTGAAGAAGCTGTTCCTGGGGGGTGCTACCGGCCCCAAGATCCGCCAGGCGGTGGAAAATGCCCCGGAATACGATGGGGAAGCCCTGGAAATTCGGGACTGCGGGGATTTCGAGACCGCCGTCCGCCAGGCAGCCGCGGCAGCGGAGCCGGGAGATGTGGTGCTGATGAGCCCCGCTTCGGCGGCCTTTGACCAATTCCAGAATTTTATGGTTCGGGGCAAATTCTTCAAAAAACTGATCATGGAGCTTTGATATGAAAATGGAAGATGTGACCGGTGCCCTGCGGAAGGCGCTGCCGGTGAAATATTGCGGGGCGGTGATTGTCGCGGCAGGCAGTGCCTCCCGGATGGGTGGCATTGACAAGGTGATGGCCCCCCTGAATGGGGAGCCTATGATCCTGCGGACGGTCCGGGCCTTTCAGGCGGCGGATGCAGTGGCGGAGATCGTCATTGTGACCCGGCCGGATCTCATTCAGCCCATCCAGGGCCTGTGTGGGGATTTTTCCAAGGTGCGGGCGGTGGTGGCCGGGGGCAGCTCCCGCCAGGCCTCCGTTTGGCTGGGGCTCAATGCCCTGTCGTCCAAGGTTCGCCTGGCGGCGATTCAGGATGGGGCCCGGCCTCTGGTCACCGTCCAGCTTATTGACCGGGTGATCCGGGCGGCCCACACCTACGGGGCGGCGGCACCGGCAATCCCGGTGAAGGACACCATTAAGGTCGTCCAGGGCGGTGTGGTGACGGCGACACCAGACCGGGCCAAGCTCCGGGCGGTGCAGACACCCCAGGTCTTTGATTTCGACCTGCTGCGCATGGCGCTGAAACAGGCGGAGGAGACGGGGGCGGAGGTCACGGATGACTGCTCTGCTGTGGAACGACTGGATATGACCGTGAAGATCGTGGAGGGGGATGAGCATAATCTGAAGGTCACCACCCCCCTGGATCTGAAAATTGCGCAGATGTTGCAGGAGGAAGAAGCATGAGAATTGGACATGGCTATGATGTACACCGCCTGGTGGAAGGCCGGGATCTGATCCTGGGCGGGGTGAAGATTCCCTATACCTTGGGCCTGGATGGCCACAGTGACGCGGATGTGCTGCTCCACGCAGTCTCCGATGCGCTGCTGGGTGCTGCTGGCCTGCGGGATATTGGCTATCATTTCCCGGACACCGATCCCCGGTACAAGGGAGCGGATTCCCGGATGCTCCTTCGGGTCGTTCGCCGGAAGGTGACGGAGGCGGGATACCGCATCAGCAATGTGGATGTGACCATGATCGCCCAGAAGCCCCGGCTGAAGGACTACATCCAGCAGATGACGGCCAACATTGCCGAGGTTCTGGAGCTGGATATCCGCCGGGTGAATGTAAAGGCAACCACGGAGGAGCACCTGGGCTTTACCGGTCGGGGAGAGGGTATGTCCTGCCATGCCGTTTGCCTGCTGGAGGAATAAAACCATACCACCGGAGTGGGACAGTCCCGCTCCGGTGGCTTTTTGCGGAAAGGGGAAGAAGGGGCACGAAATATCCCCCGGGGGCATAGGCTGAGCCGGGAGGGAAGTAATATGAAACATGGAATGATAACCTTCCGCTCGGTGACCTATGCCCAGCGGGGGGAGAGTCTGCTCCGGGGTGCGGGAATCCGGTGCCGGCTCAGACGCACACCCCGCTGGATGGAGAACCGGGGCTGCGGCTACTGCCTGGAGCTGGATGCCCGGGGACTACCGGGGGCGGTGGCACTGCTGCGGGAGCAGGGCGCATCCTTCCGCCGGGTCTATACCGGCGGGGAAGGGGGACACTGGGAGGAGGCAACGCCGTGATCTATTTGGATAACGGGGCAACCTCCTTTGAAAAGCCCGGGTCGGTGGCCCGGGCCATGACCCGGGTCCTGGCAACCTGCGCAAACCCTGGCCGTGGGGGCTATGAGGCGGCAATCCGGGCAGCCCGGGTGGTCTACCGCTGTCGGGAGCAGGCGGCGGCCATGTTCGATTGCAGCCCCCAGCAGGTGGTATTCACCGGAAACTGCACCCAGGGCCTGAACATGGCCATCCATTCCCTGTATGTTCCCGGTGCCAGAGTGGCGGTGTCCGGCTTTGAGCACAACAGTGTGATGCGGCCCCTCCATGCCCTGGGGGCCCGGATCCGGGTGGCGGGACGGCAATTATTTTCCTGGGAAAATACCCTGGAGGAATGGGAAAAGGTCTTGAAAAGCGGGGTGGATTTTGGGGTATTTACCCATGTGTCCAATGTATTTGGCTATGTCCTGCCGGTGGAGGAGCTGGGGCGGATGTGCAGGGCATACGGGGTGCCCTTTATCCTGGATGCGGCCCAGTCCGCTGGGGTGCTGGATGTGGGGCTGAGGAAAAGCGGGGCAGCCTTTATCGCCATGCCCGGCCACAAGGGCCTGTTGGGCCCCCAGGGGACGGGGCTCCTCCTGTGCGGCCAGACCCTGAAACCCCTTCTGGCCGGGGGTACCGGGACGGAATCCATGGACCTTACCATGCCCCGGGAACTGCCGGAGGCAGGGGAGGCGGGGACGGTGAATGTGCCGGGGATCGCCGGGCTGGAAGCGGGGCTGGCCTATTTGCACCGGGTTGGGACAGCTGGCATTGCCGCCCGGGAAGCGGAGCTGGGGGCATTTTGTGCCCGGGGGCTGGGGGAACTGGGGTATTGGGTATTCCAGGGCCCCCATCAGACGGGGACGGTGAGCTTCCTGAGTCGGGGGGATTGTGAGGAATTCGCCCGTGCCATGGGAGAGGCGGGCATCGCCCTCAGGGCGGGGCTCCACTGCGCACCTCTGGCCCATGAAAGTGCCGGGACCCTGGAAACCGGAACCATCCGCCTCAGCCTGGGGGCCATGACCCGGGAGCGGGATTGCCGGGCCTTTTTGGCCCGGGCCCGGGAATTCAAATCCCGGGGAATGTAAATTTTTTTGGAATAAGTATTGCCATTGTCCGCCCAATCCGCTATAATAGATTAGATAATAGGCGTGGTATACGAGAGCGTGAGAATAAGCACGCAAAAGCTAATCAGAGGGGCTGGAATGGTGCTATGACGGAATTTTTACAAACGATTTCCCGGACGGTTGCTGGCATGCGGTGGCAGGATTATCTGGATATCGCCCTGGTGACCCTGCTGATCTACAAGCTGATCCCCATGATCCGCTCCACCAGTGCCATGCGCATTGCCAAGGTGATCGCCATGATCGTGGCAATCGCCTGGGTGACGGAGATTATGGGGATGCTGGCGCTGAGCTGGCTGTTTGACCAGCTGCTGGCAGTGGGACTGGTGGCCATTGTCATCCTGTTCCAGCCGGAGCTGCGCCGGATGCTGGATCACATCAGCAATATGAAATTGGGGGATTTCTTCTCGCCCCATCACCCCGCCCAGAATCTGGACTCCGTGATCTCCCAGACCGTGATGGCCTGCGAGGCCATGAGCCGGGAGCGGGTGGGCGCGCTGATCGTGTTCAGCCGGGAGATGCCCCTGGATGAGTATTTCAAAACCGGTACGGTCATTGACGGTCAGGTTTCCGAACAGCTGATCCGGAACATCTTCTTCCCCAAGGCTGCCCTGCATGACGGTGCCATGATTATCCGGGATGGCCGGGTGACGGCGGCGGCCTGCGTGCTGCCTCTGTCCGACAGCAACCGCCTCAGTGCGGATCTGGGCACCCGGCACCGGGCAGGTGTGGGCATGAGTGAGGCCACCGATGCAGTGGTGGTGATCGTATCCGAGGAAACCGGGGCCATTTCCGTGGCGATAGGCGGTATGCTCAAGCGCCACCTGGCACCCCAGACCCTGGAGCGGCTGCTGTGCAACGAGCTGCGCCAGGAGGAGCCTGTGGCGGAGGAGAGTCTGGTGCTTCGCCTTCGTCAGAAGCTCCGCAGCGGAAAGGAGACTTCCGATGGTGAAAAATAAAGCAGTGACCCTCCTGGTGTCCGTGGTCATCGCCTTCGCCCTTTGGCTGTATGTGGTGTCCGTGGTGAGCCCCGGCTGGGAGACGACGATCTATGATATTCCTGTGACCCTGATGAACGAGGATGCCCTGACAGCACGGGGCCTGATGGTCACCTCCGGCAGAGATTATAAGATCAATCTCAAGCTTTCCGGCAACCGGGCAGATCTGAGTAAGCTGAATAAAGACAATATCAGTCTGGTGGCGGATCTGTCGAAAATCTACCAGACCGGTCAGACCAACCTGACCTATTCCACCATTCTCCCCGGCGATGTGCCCAACGATGCCGCCACGGTGGAATACCAGACCTCCCGTACCATCCCCGTGACGGTGGAGCGCCAGGTGACCAAGGCGGTGCCGGTGTACATCGATTATGTGGGGACGGTGATGGAGGGCTATTTGGCGGACAAGGAAAATGCCATTTTGAACAGCGAGACCATCTCCGTTATCGGCCCGGCCTCCATGGTGGATGATATCACCCAGGCCCGGTTCCAGGTGGATCTGGAGGGCCGGATGGAGTCCTTCAGCGAGACTTATTCCTTTGTCCTTTCCAATGACCAGGGCGAGGCAGTGGAAGTGGAAAATGTGAATCTGGTGAAAACAGATATCGGGGAAGTGACCCTTTCCCTGAGCATCCAGCCCTATAAGGAGATCCCCCTGAAACTCCAGGTAGTGAATGGCGGCGGTGCAACGGAGCAGACGACCACCATTTCCATCGAGCCTCAGACCATTGTGGTCACCGGCAGCGAGGAGCTGCTGAAGGATCTGGACGAACTGATCATTGGCACGGTGAATCTGGCGGAGCTGACGGAGGATATGGCCCCCACGGCCTATCCCATCAACCTGGACAGCGGTATCACCAATTTGAGCAGTGTGTTTGAGGCGACGGTGAGCATCACCTTCCCCAATTTGCTGAAGCAAACCTTTACCGTGACGGATGTGGTCTTTGTCAATGTCCCTGCGGGGATGGAGACGGAGTTGGTTACCAAGCAGCTTGAGGTCACTCTCCGGGGCCCCCGGGCTTTGGTCAGCGCCATGACGGCGGACAATGTGACCCTCCGGGTGGATATGACCGGTGCCACGGCGGGCATTGATGCCTACAAGGCAACGGTCGTCCTGGACGGCCGCTATCAGCAGGAGGTGGGTGCTCTGGGCTCCTACTCCATAACCGCGAAACTCAAGGAAAAGGAAGGAAACTGATGCAGCAATTGGTTCGGGTACAAAGGTGCAACGACGATGGCACCGCCCAGGTGATCCATGTCCGCCAAAGCGCCTGCTCCGGTGACTGCCACAAATGCTCCGGCTGCGGTGCGGCCCAAGAGACCCTGGTGCTCCAGGTGGGCAATCCCATCGGTGCCCGGCCCGGGGAGCTGGTGGTGATCGAGGCGGAATCCGGCCCGGTGCTCCAGGCGGCGGCGGTGCTCTATCTGGCACCTCTGGGACTGTTTTTCACTGGATATCTGGCAGGAGAGCTTCTGTGGCAGCTGGGCCCCCTGGTAGGGTGTCTTGCCTTCCTGGCGGGAATCGCCGCTGCGGCGGTGTATGACCGGAAGGTCGCCGCCAAGGATCAAACTGTATATACCATTACGGGATACGGAAAAATCTCCGCCTCCCGGGAAGAAGGGGATCATACGCATGATTAAAAGCATGACTGGTTATGGCCGTGCCGTGGAAACGGTGAACGGCCGGGAGTTTACGGTGGAGCTTCGCTCCGTCAACAACCGGTATCTGGACTGCTCCGTCCGGATGCCCCGGCTGGTGAGCTTCGCGGAGGACGCGGTGAAGCAGGCGGTGAAGGCTTCCATTACCCGGGGCAAGGTGGATGTGTTCATTTCCGTCCGCTCCGAGGCGGGGGACGAGACCAAGGTCACCCTCAACGCTCCGGTGCTGGAGGGCTATCTGGCTGCCATGCGCCGGATGGTGACGGATTTTGGCGTCCAGGATGACATCAGTGTCTCCACGGTGGCCCGCCTGCCGGAGGTTTTCCTGGTGGAAAAGCCCCAGGTGGACGAGGAAGCCCTCCATGCGGATCTGATGCAGGTCGTCAACCAGGCCCTGGCCGGTTTTGACACCATGCGCCGCACCGAAGGCGCTGCCATGGATGCGGATCTGCGCAGCCGCGGCGAGACGATCCTGGCCCTGGTGGCTCAGGTGGAGCAGGGCAATGCCCAGACCGTGGCGGATTACCGCACCCGGCTGGAAAACAAGCTCAAAGAGGTTCTGGAAAATACCGCCATCGACGAGAGCCGGATCCTGACCGAGGCGGCGATCTTTGCCGATAAGGTAGCCGTGGATGAGGAAACCGTGCGCCTGCGTAGCCACCTGAAGCAGATGCAGACCATGCTGGATGCCGGCGGCGCCATGGGCCGGAAGTTGGACTTCCTCCTCCAGGAAATGAACCGGGAGGCCAACACCATCGGCTCCAAGTGCACCGATGTTCGCCTGGCCCGCATTGTGGTCGATATCAAGGCGGAGCTGGAGAAGATCCGGGAGCAGACCCAGAACATTGAGTAAGAGGGCAGAGCGATGCAGCTGATCAATATTGGCTTCGGCAGCGTCATTGCCGCTCACCGGGTTCTGGCCATTGTGGAGCCGGACTCCGCCCCCATCAAGCGCGTGGTTCAGGAGGCCCGGGATCGGGGCATGCTGATCGACGCTTCCTACGGCCGCAAGACCAAGGCCGTGGTGCTGATGGACACGGATCATGTGATCCTGTCCGCCCTGACACCGGATGCCCTCAGCGCCCGGTGGAACGAAAAAGACACAACCAATTTACAGGAGGATTGATACCCATGAGCAAGGGAAAACTGTTCGTGATTTCCGGCGCCTCCGGCGTCGGCAAGAGTACCGTCCTGGAAAAGGTCATGGCAGGCAGATCGGACCTGCGCTTTTCCGTCTCCGCCACCACCCGGGATCCCCGGCCGGGAGAGGTGGATGGCGTGAGCTATTTCTTTGTCACCCGGGAGCGGTTCCAGGACATGGTCCGGGAAAATGCCTTCCTGGAATATGATGACCATTTGGAGAACTGCTACGGCACGCCCATTGCCCAGGTGGAGGAGAAACTCGCCCAGGGAAATGTGATGCTGGATATCGACCCCAACGGAGCCTCCCAGGTCCGGGCGAAGCGAGACGACGCCGTGCTGATCTTCATTGCCCCGCCTTCCCTGGAGGCACTGAAAGAGCGCCTGGAAAAACGGGGTGATACCAGCCCCGAACAGATCCGCCTGCGTCTGACTCGGGCGGAATGGGAAATGGAGCAGGCGAAGTGGTATGATTATACCGTGATCAACGATGAGGCGGATGTCTGCGCCCAGAAAGTTTTAACCATCATTGCCGAAAAGGCCGACGAATTGGAGGATTAATTTATGCTGTACCCCCCCGCTGCTGATTTGCTGAAGAATGTGGAAAGCCGTTATCTGCTGGTGAACCTGGTGGCCCATCGGGCCCGTCAGATCGCCGCTGAGGCGGAGGCCTTCCAGGAAGAGCTGGAAGACAAGCCTGTGACCCTGGCCATCCAGGAGGTTGCCGACGGCAAGCTCAGCGCCAGTGTGAAGGACGAATACAAAAACTGAGATTTTTTGTCAAAGGAGGTGGCTGAATGATCGCGAAAATCGCTGTCAGTGCGGCTACCTTCGCCATTGACAAGCCCTATTCCTACCGGGTCCCGGGGGAGATGCCCCTGGAACCGGGAATGCGGGTCAGCGTGCCCTTCGGCCGGGGAAACCGGATCACCGAAGGCATCGTGCTGGCCCTGGAGGATGGGGATGATCCGGAGCTGAAATGGGTCAGCGATTGCCTGGATTCCCAGGCACTGCTGCCCGACACCATGCTCCGGCTGGCTGCGTTTATGCGGGAACGATATTTCTGCACCTTCTTTGAAGCCATCCGGGCCATGCTCCCGGCGGGCCTGTGGTTCCAGACCCGGGAGCGCTATGCCCTGACCCAGGACCGGAGCTGGCAGAGCCAGAAACCGCGCCAGGCCCAGGCTCTGGCGCTGTTGGAGTTTTTAGCCGAATCCGGTGGGGAGGCCGACGGCGGGGCTGCCCGCCAGGTGATCCCCCAGGAGGCGGCGTTTGAGAAGGCGGTTTCGTACCTGCTGAAGAAAAAATGGATCACAGCCCAGCGGGACTTCCTGCGCAGAACCGGCGACAAAACCGAAAGGATCGCTACCCTTGCCGCCTCTGCGGAGGAAGCCATGGACTATGCCGCCCACCGGCCCAAATCCGCCGCTATGCAAAAGGCGGTTTTGGAGCTGCTGTGCAGTGTGGGCAGCGTTTCGGTCAAGGAGCTGTGCTATTATACCGGCGCAAAAACGGCAACCATCCAGCGCCTGGAAAAGCTGGGCTATCTGACATTGTCGGAGCGCCCGGTGGTGCGCTGCCGCCAGATCCAGCCAGTATCCCTGTCGGGCCCGCTGGTTTTGGAGGAGGCCCAGCACCAGGCTTATCTGGGAATGGCCGGCCAAATGGACAGCGATTCTCCCGGGGCGGCGCTTCTGCATGGTGTGACCGGCTCGGGAAAAACCTCCGTCTATATCCAGCTTATCCGAAAGGCCCTGGATTCCGGGGGGAGCGCCATGCTCCTGGTGCCGGAGATCGGCCTGACACCCCAGCTTTTGGGGCTTATGGCGGCTTATTTTGGGGATAAGGTGGCGGTGCTCCACAGTTCCCTGCCACCGGGAGAGCGGTATGACCAGTGGAAGCGGATCCGGGCCGGGGAGGCCCGGGTGGTGGTGGGGACCCGCAGTGCGGTGTTTGCCCCCTGCCGGGGTTTGCGCCTGATGATTCTGGACGAGGAACAGGAGCACTCCTATCGCTCGGAAAACAGCCCCCGGTATTCCGCCAAGGAGGTGGCCTTGTGGCGTGGGGCGAAGGAGAAGGCTTTGGTGGTCTTTGGCTCCGCAACCCCCTCTGTGGAGACCATGTATCAGGCGAAAATGGGCCGGATCCGGCTCTACCGTCTGACCAGCCGCTTTGCCAATCGGCCCCTGCCCCAGGTGTCTCTGGTGGATATGCGGGAGGAGCTGAAAAACGGAAATGACACATCCATCAGTGTGGAACTCCTCCGAGCCATTGCCGATACCGCCGCCCAGGGGAAGCAGACCATCCTGTTCCTGAACCGGCGGGGCAACAGCCGGGCTCTGGTATGCGTGGACTGCCGGAAAGCACCGGAATGCCCACGATGCAGCGCAAGGCTGACCTATCACAGCGCCAATGAGCGGCTGATGTGCCACTACTGTGGCTTCTCCCAGCCCGTCCCCCGGCGATGCCCCCAGTGCGGCGGGCCGCTGAAGCGGGAGGGGATGGGAACCCAGAAGGTGGAGCAGGAGCTCCAGGCCCTGCTTCCGGGGCTGAGGATGGAGCGGATGGATGCGGATACTGTCTCCTCCGCCAATACCCATGAAATGATCCTGGAACGCTTCCGGGAGGAGAAGATCCCCCTGCTTCTGGGCACTCAAATGGTGGCCAAGGGCCTGGATCTTCCCAATGTGACCCTGGTAGGCGTGCTGGATGGGGACCTGAGCCTCTACTCCGACAATTTCCGGGCCGGGGAGACCACTTTCAATATGCTTACCCAGGTGATTGGCCGTGCCGGTCGGGGTACGACTCCGGGGCAGGCTATTATCCAGACGGTGAACCCCACCCATGGGGTGATCACCCTGGCGGCCAAACAGGATTACGACGGCTTCTATGAGCTGGAAAGCGGTCTGCGGCGGATCCAGGCCCTGCCCCCCTATGGGGATGTGGCCTATGTGACCTTCACCGGTCAGGATGAGGGCCGTGTTCTGCGGGGCGGGGCCGGCTACCGCCAGGGGCTGCTGGCCTGCCTGGCTGCCGCCGGATATGAAGAGGAACAATGCACGGTACTGGGCCCCGCGCCCTGTCCAGTGCCGAAAATCAATTATCATTTCCGTTACCGCCTTACCCTGCGGTGCCGGATGACCAAAAAATTGCGGAGCCTCCTGGCCCATTTGCTGCGCCGGTTCGCCAGGGACCCGGCCAACCGGGGCGTATCCGCCTTCATCGATGTGAATGGATTTGACTAGAAAGAGGGATTCTCTATGGGACTGCGTAAGATTTTGACAACCAAGGATCCGGCACTGCACAAAACCTGCAAGCCGGTGGAGCGTTTTGATGCCCGGCTGCACAAGCTGCTGGACGATATGCGGGAGACACTGCTGGACTCCGGCGGTGTGGGCCTGGCTGCCCCCCAGATCGGCATTCTCCGCCGAGTCGTGGTGGTGGATGTGGGAGACGAGATCCTGGAGCTGGTAAACCCCAGCCTGGTGGAGACGGATGGGGAGCAGATCGGCCCGGAGGGCTGCCTCAGCGTGCCCGGGAAGTACGGTCTGGTGAAGCGGCCCTACTATGCCAAGGTCTCCGCCCAGGATCGGGATGGCAACTGGTTTGAGGCAGAGGGCGAGGAGCTCATTGGCCGGTGCTTCTGCCATGAGCTGGATCACCTGGACGGCATCGTCTACACCGAAATCATGGAGCGTTATCTGGACGAGGACGAGCTCGTCGCGGAGGAAGACTGAGGAAGGGAGGCATTCCCATGCGTGTTGTGTTTATGGGCACCCCGGAGATCGCCGGGGTGTGTCTGGAAAAAATCCTGGCCGATGGTTTTGAGGTGGTGGGTGTGTACACCCAGCCTGACCGGCCCAAGGGCCGGGGAATGAAGCTGGTGGCATCGCCGGTGAAAGAGCTGGCCCTGGCCCGGAACATTCCCGTTTTCCAGCCGGAAAATTTCCGGGAGGAAAAGGATGTGGCGGCGCTGGCGGCGCTGAAGCCCGATGTGATCGCCGTGGTGGCCTATGGCCGGATCCTGCCCCAGTGTGTGCTGGACATTCCCAGCAAGGGCTGTGTCAATATCCACGCCAGCATTCTGCCCCAGTACCGGGGCTCCGCACCTTACCAGTGGGCAGTTCTGGACGGCCGGAAGGAGACCGGTGTCACGGCCCAGTATATGGCCCGGAAAATGGATGCGGGGGATATTATCGATGTGGCCCGCACCTCCATCGGGGAGAATGAGACGGCGGGAGAGCTGTTGGATCGGCTGGCTGTTCTGGGAGCGGAGCTTCTCAGCCGGGTACTCACCGCCTTCCGGATGGGAACACCCCCTGCCACAGCGCAGAATGAGGCGGAGGCGACCTTTGCGCCCATGCTGGACAAAGCCATGTGTCCCATTGACTGGAATCGTTCTGCCCGGCAGATCCACGACCAGGTGCGGGGTCTCCACCCCTGGCCCGTGGCTACTACCCAGGTGGGTGGTACGCTGTTTAAGATCCATCAGACCCGCCTGACCGAACTGACTACGGATCGGGCACCGGGAACGCCCCTGGCGGTGGAAAAAGACGGCCTTCTCATGGCCTGCGGCGGCGGAGAGGTGCTGCGGATCTGCCAGCTCCAGGCCCAGGGCGGGAAACGGATGGCGGCGGCGGACTATTTCCGGGGCCATCCCCTGGAGCTGTAATGGCTGCCCGGGAAACGGCGCTGAATGCGCTGATCGCCTGCCGGAAGCATGGTGCCTGGTCCAACGGTGTGCTGAAGGAGTACCTTCAGCGGGACAAACTGGACCGGCGGGATGCGGCTCTGGCCACCCGGCTGTGCTACGGGGTGGTGCAGAACCGCCTGAAATTGGATTTTTATCTTGCCCAGCTTCTCACCGGGAAGGTCAGGGACCTCCATCCGGTGATCCGGGATATCCTCCATCTGGGCCTTTACCAGATCTATGAGATGGATAAGATCCCGGAGGCGGCGGCCGTCCACGAATCGGTGGAGTTGGCGAAAAAATATTGCAAAAAACTGAAATCCGGCCCGGGCCTTGTCAATGCGGTCCTGCGCCGGGGGATCGACCAGAAGCAGACCCTGGCACAGCCCCGGGGCTGGCAGGAGATTTACAGCCATCCCCAGGCTTTGATCGATCTGCTCATGGATCAGGTGGGGAAGCCCGCCATGGAGCCCATGCTCCGGGCCAACAACGAGATTCCGCCGGTGGTTGCCCAGGTCAATACCCTGAAAACCACTACGGAGCAGCTGACCCAGGCATTGACGGACCGGGGCGTGACGGCCCAGTCCCACCCCTGGATGGCCGACTGCCTGATTCTGGGCAGCACCGGCGATTTGGAACAGCTTCCCGAATTCCGGGAGGGCCTGTTCTACATCCAGGACGCAGCCTCCAGGCTCAGTGTCCTTTGCGCCCAGCTGGAGGGCGGGAAGGTGCTGGATTGCTGTTCTGCACCGGGGGGGAAGAGCTTCGCCGCTGCCCTGGCCATGGGCGGGGCGGGAACTATCCTCTCCTGTGACATCCACCCCCATAAGGTGGAGCTGATCCGCCGGGGAGCGGAACGCCTGGGGCTGAACAACATCACCGCCCAGGTATGGGACGGCACCTGCTTCCAGCCCCAGTGGGAGGGACAGATGGATGCCGTGATCTGCGATGTGCCCTGCTCCGGCTACGGAATCATTCGGAAAAAGCCGGATATTCGATACAAAGACCCGGGAACTATGGCATCCTTGCCGGAACTCCAGCGGCAGATCCTGGACAATCAGGCCCGGTATGTGAAGCCCGGCGGCGTGCTGATCTATTCCACCTGCACCCTCCTTCGCCGGGAAAATGAAGATGTGGTGGCGGCCTTCCTGGCTGACCATAGGGACTTCTCTCTGGAGAAGCTGCCCCTGCCCCCGGTCTTCCCCCAGAATACCACGGGTATGCTTACCCTGGTGCCGGGACAATACGATACGGATGGCTTCTTCATCAGCCGTCTGCGGAGAGCATTATGAATTTGAAATCACTGACCTTGCCGGAAGTGACGGCGGTTATCCAAGAACTGGGCCAGCCGGCCTTCCGGGGCAAGCAGGTCTATACCTGGCTCCATAAGGGAGTCAGAAGCTATGACCAGATGACCAATCTGCCCAAGAACCTGCGGGAGCGGCTGGCGCAGCAGTATCCCATCTGCCCGCCGGAGGTGGTGCGCCGGCAGGAATCTGCCCAGGATGGTACCATCAAGTATTTGTGGCGGCTGGCGGACGGGAACTGTGTGGAAACGGTGCTCATGCGCTACCATTACGGCAATACCGTCTGCATTTCCACGGAAGTGGGCTGCCGTATGGGCTGCGCCTTCTGTGCCTCCACCATTGGCGGCCTGGTGCGCCGATTGGAGCCCTACGAGATGCTGGACGAGGTGCTGTTCACCCAGCTGGACTCCGGTCTGCCCATTTCCCACATCGTTCTCATGGGCATTGGAGAGCCTCTGGATAATTTCGACCATGTGATGCGCTTTTTGGAGCTGGTGAACAGCCCGGAGGGCATGAACATCTCTATGCGCCATATCAGCCTGTCCACCTGCGGTCTGGTGCCCCGGATCGATGAGCTGGCCCAGCGGAAATTGCAGCTGACCCTGTCCGTTTCCCTCCATGCGCCCAGCGACGCCGTGCGGGATACCATTATGCCGGTGAATAAGGCATACCCTTCCGAGGAGCTGCTCCAGGCTTGCCGCCGGTATTATGCGGCGACCTCCCGGCGCATATCCTTTGAGTACGCCATGATCGATGGGGTGAACGATTCCGAAGCCGATGCGAAGCTCCTGCTGAAACGGCTGAAAGGGCTGCCTGCCCACATGAATCTGATCCCTCTGAATCATGTGGAGGAGAGCCCCCTGAAGCCCAGTTCCAAGGCGGCGGTGGCCCGCTTCCAGAAGATCCTGGAGGATGGCGGTGTACCTGCCACAGTCCGGCGGACACTGGGCGGAGACATCGATGCCTCCTGCGGGCAGCTACGGCGGAAGTATAATCAAAACAATTCCCAATCGGGGAAATCAGAATCCTAAGGGAAGGAGTGGATGCCAGATGCAGTGCTGGGGCTTAACAGACCCGGGAAATGTGCGCACCCAAAATCAGGACGCATTCCAAATCGTCCAGCTGGACCGCAACAGCGTACTGTGCGTGGTATGCGACGGCATGGGCGGTGCGAAATCCGGAAATATCGCCAGTTCTCTGGCCATTGATGTGTTTGTTCAGGAGATTAAACGCAGCTGGGCCGGGGCACCGGACCAAGAGCGGACGGAACAGCTGCTGCGCAGTGCGGTGAAGCTGGCAAATTTCACGGTCTACGATCAGGCTATGCAATTTGAGGAGTTTTCCGGAATGGGCACCACCCTGGTGGCGGCGCTGTTCCGGGGCAAGGAGGTCGCCATTGTGAATGTGGGTGACAGCCGTGCCTATTTTGTAGACCGGAGCGGGATCCAACAGCTGACCCGGGATCACAGCCTGGTGCAGATGATGGTGGACCGGGGGGAACTGACCCCGGAGCGGGCCAGAACCTATCCGGGTAAGAATTTCATCACCCGGGCCATCGGCACGGAGCCGGTGGTGGAGTGTGACCTGTTCTACAAGCGAATGGAACGGGGGGACTGCGTGCTGCTGTGCAGCGACGGTCTGTCCAATATGATGGATGACCAGGAGATCCTCTTCGAGGTGGCCCATGGCATGAACAAGCAGTATTGCTGCCAGCGGCTGCTGGACATTGCGAAAAACCGGGGCGCACCGGATAATGTGACCAGCGTCCTCATTCTAAACTAGGCATTCCGGCCCAAAAGGAGTTGTATTATGGATCAAGATAAGTATATTGGCCGTCTGCTGGATAACCGGTACGAGATTCAGGAGGTTATCGGAACCGGCGGGATGGCAGTTGTGTATAAAGCCCGGTGTCACCGCCTGAACCGGCTGGTGGCCATCAAAATCCTGAAAGACGAGTATACCGAGGATGAGGATTTCCGCCGCCGCTTCCATTCCGAGGGGCAGGCAGTGGCCATGCTCAGCCATCCCAATATCGTGTCGGTGTATGATGTCTCCACTTCCGGTGACGCGGATTATATCGTCATGGAGCTCATCGATGGCATCACCCTGAAGCAGTACATGGAGATGAAAGGCGTTCTCAACTGGAAGGAGACCCTCCATTTTGCCATGCAGATCGCCAAGGCGCTGGAGCACGCCCACAGCCGGGGCATTGTCCACCGGGACATTAAGCCCCATAATGTGATGGTGCTGAAAAACGGCAGCGTGAAGGTCACGGACTTCGGCATCGCCCGGGTCATGTCCAAGAGCAATACCCTGACCAAGGAAGCCTTGGGCAGCGTGCATTACATCTCCCCCGAGCAGGCCAAGGGCGGCCGGGTGGATAACCGCAGCGATCTCTATTCCCTGGGTGTTGTGATGTATGAAATGATTACCGGCCGGCCTCCCTATGATGGGGAATCCCCGGTGGCGGTGGCCATCCAGCATATCAACGGCGGTGCGGCCATGCCCTCCACCCTGAATCCCAACATTCCCGGCGGTCTGGAGCAGATCATTATGAAGGCCATGGCCCATCAGCCCGGGGACCGGTACCCCAGCGCTACGGCCATGCTCTACGACCTGGATGAATTCCGCAAGGAGCCTACCATGCTCTTTGACTACCATGTGCCTCCCACGGAGGATGTGACCCGGCTGCGGGGCATCCAGACTGGCACCACCGCTCCCCGGAACACGGCGCAGCGGGTGGCAGCCAGCCGGGGCGAGGGTACCCAGCCCCCCAGAGCTTCCCAGCCTCAGCCCCAGCGCCGGGCCTCCGGCAGCGGCAGCGCCACGGGGCGGACCAATCCCCCAGCCCGCCGTCCCCGGGAGGAGAGCCGGAAGCAGGAGGAAAACCAAGCCGCGACCATTGCCATTGTCAGCTGTGCCTCCGTGGCAATCGTTGCCATTGGCATCTTCCTGTGGCTGCTGTTCAGCGGAAGCATGACCCCCGCCCAGAATACGGTGGTGGTGCCCAATCTCCGGGATCAGGTATTTGCCAATGACCTGGCCACCCGCTACCCGGACTTCGTCATTAAGTTCAGCGATTATCAGCAGAGCGATGTATACGAGAAGGATCGGATCATGGACCAGACCCCCAAGGCTGGGGAAACCGTAGCTAAGGGCTCGGAGATCCATGTGGTGGTGAGCTTGGGCAAGGAGCAGCAGACCAAGGTCATGGATGACCTGCTGGATGTGGACCAGGACCAGGCGGTGAAATACCTGGTGGGTCAGGGTGTGGAAGAAAGCCGCATCCTCATCCGGGAGGAATCCAGTGAGGTTTATGAGGCCGGCCGGGTCACCCGGACGGAGCCTGCAGCCAAGGAAGACCTGCCCGAATCCGGGCCCATTACCCTGTGGGTCAGCACCGGCCCGGAGGTGGTCAAGAAGAATATGCCCTATGTGGTGGGCCAGACCTATGACACCGCCTATAAGATCCTGAATAACGCCGGCTTTACCAATATTCGCCCCGAATATGTGGAAAGCCAGGAGGACCAGAACAAGGTGGTGGAGCAGAGCGTGGAGCGCAATGCCCTGACGGATGTGACCACGGAGATCGTCCTGAAGGTATCCCTGGGCCCGGCGGAGACCACGGTTGAGACTACCGCACCCCCCACCACCGAGGCACCGACCAGCGCTCCCACGGATCCCCAGCCGGTGAAGCGGACCTGCACGATCTACATTGTGGATGCCGCCGGTGTGCCCCTGACCATGGAGGAGGATTTCACCTTCCAGCTGTTCCAGGATGGAGAGCTGGTGTTCAGCAAGGAATGTGCGGCGGGAACAACCTATGTCTCCGTTACGCTGGAGGGCCTGGGCACGGTTCAATATCAGGTTTATGTCAACGATGTGTTCCTGCGCCTGGAAAAGGTTGAGTTCGGCGGATGAGCATGGAAAAAGAACAGGGGCGGATCATCCGCTCCCTCAGCGGCTTCTATGAAGTCCGCACCCCCCGGGGGGATGTGACCTGCCGGGCCCGGGGCGCTCTGCGCCGGGGTAAAGAAAGCCTCCTCACCGGGGATTTGGTGGAGATTTCCCTGGAAAGGGGGAAGGGGATGGTGGAGCGGATCCTGCCCCGCCGGAACCGGTTCATCCGCCCGGCAGTGGCCAATGTGGATGCCCTGGTGGTATTTGCCTCCAATGTCAATCCGGTGACGGAGCCCTTCCTCATTGACCGGGTGGCTGCCATTGCCGGGGATCAGGAGGTCCCCACCTACCTTTGCGTGAACAAATGCGACCTGGATCCGGCGGTGGACCTGGTGAAGATCTACCGCAACGCCGGGTTCCCCGTCATCGCTACCAGCGCCCAGACGGGGGAGGGGGTGGAGGACCTGCGCCAGTTGATCCGGGGAAAGCTGGTTGCCTTCACCGGAAACTCCGGTGTGGGGAAGAGCAGCATTCTCAATGCCCTGTGCCCGGAGCTGGCCTTGCCCACCGGAGAGGTTTCCGAGAAGCTGGGCCGCGGCCGCCATACCACCCGCCATGTGGAGCTGTTTGGCCTGGGGGAGAATACCTATGTGGCCGATACCCCCGGATTTTCTTCCTTCGATACGGATCAGATGGATGTAATCCTGAAGGAAAACCTTCAGTACGCCTTCGGAGATTTTGGCCCCTACCTGGGGCGGTGTCAGTTCCACGACTGCACCCACCGTCAGGAGCCAAATTGTGCTGTTCGCATGGCCGCAGAGTGTGGAGAGGTCGAATCCAGTCGATACGAAAGCTATCTGCGACTTTACGATAAAGCAAGCCAAATCAAAGAGTGGGAACTTAAATAAGAAAAGAGGATGTAAGTATGAAAAACAACCGTAGTAAGATCCTGTGGATCACCGAGACCGCCGTTATGCTGGCGCTGCTCATTGCCCTCCAGGCGGCGACCAAGTCCCTGGGCCAGTTCGTCACCGGATCCTGTGTCAACGCCGTGCTGGCGGTGTCCGTCCTGGTGGGTGGGATGTGGAGCGGTGTTATCGTGGCTGTGCTGTCCCCGATTTTTGCTTTCCTCCTGGGCATTGCCCCCCAGGCTGTGACCGTTCCTGCCATCATGGTGGGCAATACCCTCTTCGTTGCGGTTCTGCGGCTGCTCACCGGCGGTGAGACCAAGCCCATCTGGAAGCAGTTCGTTGCCTGGCTTGCAGCTGCTGTGGTGAAGTTCGTCGCCCTGTATGCCATTGTTGTGAAGATCGTTTGCGGTCTGGCTGCCGATGCCCTCCTGGCCAACGGTACCCTGAAGGCGCCCATGTTGGAGAAGCTTCCCGGTATGTTCAGCTGGCCCCAGCTGGTCACTGCCCTCATCGGCGGCGCTGTGGCTCTGCTTATTTACCCCGTCCTGAAGAAGGCCCTGAAAAAGTAAGAAAAACGCTCCGGAAAGTTT